>JALOTO010000068.1 GCA_025457845.1 Thermoplasmata archaeon
ACGGGGGCCTCTTGGGTGGTCTTGGAGGCGCTCTCTCTTGCCTTGTCTCTCAGACCCATGTCATTCTGCTCCGTGGTGGTTACCACGCTTCGGGGGAAGGCGTGGGCGATGATGCCTCTCTCTGTAATGTTTCGTGGTGTTTATTAAGCCATGTCTATATGTTCAGCCTCTTCAGCACTCTCTCGTAGACGGCGTAATGCTCGGAACCTGAGAACTTGTCGATGGTCTGCTGGGGCAGCTGCCCAAGCATGTCGTCGAGGACCTTCAGGAGCTTCTTGAGGTCCTCGTCCGCCTCCTCCGCCTCCTTGATCTTCGTTTCCAGCTCCGCCCTCGTGGACAGGACCCTTCTGATCTCCTCCGACAGCTGCGAGATGGTACCGTCGAGGTCGGCCTCCGCCGCCTCGATCCTCGCCTCCGTACCTCCGGGTTGAGAGGGCGGAGAGACCACCGACCTGAGGTCGATGAGCCTGTGCCTGAGCCTCCTCTGTTCCTCCTCCCATCGGGCCTCCGCCTCGTGCCTGTCGTCGGAGGTGACAGCGACAGCGGCCTGCGCCTTGAGCCTCTGGAGTTCCGACCTCTCCTCCTCGAGCTGCTTCAGGCGGCTCTCCAGGCCCTGCTCCTGCTCGTCGAGCTGCTTCTTCTTGGCCGCGTAGGCCTTGATCTTGCGGTCCACCATCTCCTCGCGTTTCACGAGTTCCTCTTCCTTCGACCTGAGGTCCTCGATCTCCCTCTCCTTCTGGTCCAGCTTGTGCCGCAGGGCCTTCGCCGCGAGCCCCCTGTCCCTGGTGGCCTGGCTGACCTCGAAGGCCTCTATGAGTCGGGTTATCTCGTCCGCGAGCTTCGACATGTGGGTCTGCAGGACGGCGATGTCCGCCATCTCCTCGGCGATGGCCTCGATCTCCGCCTCGACGTGCTCCGTCGTCGGGGAGCGTCCCTCCATCTCCTGTATCCTCGCCAGGCGCGACTTCTCCTCCTCCAGGCGCTTCTCCATGCGCCTGAGCATCTCGGACCGGTTCTTCACCAGGTCCTCGACGCTAGCCCTCAGGATCGCCAGCTTCCCCACGTTCTCCGGGGACGGGGAGGCCTCCGCGCCACCCTCGGCAGGCGGCTTCTCCATCTCGATGAGCTTGACCAGGAGCTTCTCGTCTTCGGCGGGCTTCTGCGCGACTGCGCGGATCTTGAACCTCATGTTGCACTTGGGGCATTGCGGCGTGCCCAGCGAGAGGATCGATCTGCATCTCGGGCAGACGAATGCCTTGGTCTCCTCGTGGAGGTCCGAGCCGCAGGAGGGGCACTTCTCGACGTCGGATGCCACCTGCTCGTTGCACTCGAGGCAGTACATCTCCCCCGTCTTGATGACCCCTTTCATCGACGTCCGAATCCCTCCGCTGTCACTACCATGAATGCCATCCTGTCATCTGTACTTGTCGTACATCACCAGCTCTTCCAGGTTCTTCCTGCCAGGGCGTTCTGGCGTCTCGTCCGGATAGCCGAGCGGTGTCATCGCCACCACACGGATGTCATCCGGGATATGGAGCGCCTCCTTCACCTTCTCCTCCTTGAACGACGCGACCCAGCAGGTCCCGAGACCCAGCGCGTGCGCGGCCAGCGTGAGATGGTCCACGGCTATCGTGGCGTCCATCACGTGGCTGCTCATGTAACCCCCGACCGTGGAGAAGGCCTCGTCCGGTACTCCGCATGCCACCAGCACCACCGGGGCCTGTGCCATGAACCTCTGCCCGTTGGCCGCCGCGGCGAGCTTCAGTCTAGCATCCTCGTCCGTGACCACGACAATCCTCCACGGCTGGGAGTTGTTCGCGGTCGGTGCGAGCCTGGCGGCGCCGAGCGCATCCTTCAGGAGGTTCTCCGGCACGGGTGTCGGCTTGTACCTCCGTATGCTACGGCGGGTCTTGATGGCCTCCATCAAGTCCATGGGGTCACTAGTCGTTAGTGGAGTTCGGCTGATATAAGGATTTGCGCGTGGGTGCTCGCGCCTGGGAAAGACTGGCCAAGGCCGCAGCCGTGGCCCCTAGTGCTCGACCAGTTTGATCAGGGTGGATGTCCTCAGGACACCCGGGAACGCGCGAAGCTCGTCGACCCTCTTGTTCAGCCCATCCAGCGTGTCGGCCCTCAGACGGACCGCCACGTCGTACTCCCCGCTGCATTCGAAGACGTAGTCAGACATCTCACGGGCCTTCTGTTTGACCGCAGGGGTCCTTCCGACGTTCGTGTCTATGAGGACGATCCCCTCGAAGCCCACGGGTGCCGTCTCGATAGTGAATTTCTTGATGACCCCTTCGCGGACGAGCTTCTCGATGCGTGCCCTGACCGCCCTCTCCGTCAGGCTGACGTGGCGGGCTATCTCCGTGTTCTTCATCCTGGAGTTGTCCCGCAGGAGGTTCAGTATCTTCGTGTCCGTGTCGTCCATGGTTGAGCTCCCGGTTATCAGCCGGGTGCTCCAACCAAGCTAAGCTATGGGCCCTTTTGGCTGTGCGCAATACCGCGGGGGTGATTAAATACTTTCCATGAGGGGCCCGCCGGCTCAGTCGTCGAACCTGAAGCTGGCATAGCCGCCTTTGTCACAAGGGTGCCCCTTCAGGACGTGCGCTTCGGAAGCCGTCAGATCGAATATCACGGAGAATATGGTCTCCGACGCGTCCAGCCTGTGGAGCTTCGGGTCCGCGTGCCTGCACACGGAGTCCGGCCGGTTGACATGGTCCCTGAACGCCTCGGCCATCGTATCGACCGACGCGTGGCCGACCATCGACTCGGCGAGCCTGGTCGCCCTGGAGTACCTTACTATGGAGCAGGAGATTCCGGACGGGCTCGCCTCGAACCGCTGCATCTTCTCGGCGGTGTAGTGGTTCGTGTGGACGAGGAACCCCTCGAGGGCGTATATCACGGCGAAGTCCGTGGCAGACCCCTCCAGCGAGTATATCTCGCCGTTCTTGTCCGAGCAGATGTTGTTGTAGCTCGACGCCCTGTCTGCGGGCATGGCATACTCCAGGGCCTCCCCGATCCTCCTGGCCTCCAGGACCTTCCTCACTGGGAAGACCTTCGGGATACCGAGCCTCGTGTCGTTCGGGTTCAGGGCGTTGCCGGTCAAGCTGATCCCGGCCGAGTTCATCCCTGAAGACGGGAGGAGCCCGGCGTACGAGGTTGTGACGAACTCGGGCTTGCCCTTGGGCTTCCCGTGGAGGAGGACGACCGTGTCGAGCTGATCGGATGACCAGTCCTCGTTGTGGCCGATCAGCACATGGCCGTCCAGGGTCGCCTCGCCCGAGAATGCGATGTCGGTGCACCCCCTGAACCCAAGAGGAGAGAGCAGCTCGTGGCAGCAGAGCGTGAACACCTCCTCGAAGGGCATCTTGGCCCCCGAGGCGTACCCTCGAATCTCATCGACGAAGTCCGGGTAGAACCCCTCGGCGTAAGGAAGGAAGAGCTTTGCCCGCTCGACGGCCTTCGCCCATGGCATCCCGGTCGAGTACTCGATGTTCTCGGCGATTGACGCCTTGTACGCCTTCGCCCTGGAGGAGCACTTCCTACCGGACATCTCGCCCATCTCGAAAGGCTTGCCCTCGACCTCAACCACGGGGAGCCCGCTCTTCGCCTTCATGATCTCGGACTGCCACAGCAGTTCCGACGATAAAAAACCTGTGAGCCCTGAGCCTAGCGCGCCGAGACGGCGGGCATGCCCTGGAGGGCCTTCAGGACCGCCGGGGTCACCTTCTTCCTGCTCGCCACGGAGATGCCTGCCTTCGTTATGGTCATCGGACGGGGCATAGCATCGTGGCCCGAGCCCCGCAGCTTCTCGACGGTGACGGACCGCTCCAGCTTCGACGCGGCCATGAGCTTGTGCAGCCGGACCTCGCCCCTGCAGATGAACGTCTCGATCTCCAGCTTCGTCGGGTCTGGCAGGTCAGCGATGATTAGGGCCGTCACTCCCGACTCTGATATGTACCTCAGCAGCGAGTTTATGCTGGTCTCGGGGTCGTCATCCAGGCCCGCGAGCTTCCTGAGGGAGGTCAGCGAGTCTATGACGACCCTCGAGTACCTCGTTTCGCTGAACTCCTGCTTCAGCATGAGTTGGAGCGTCTGGGCGGACAGGTCGGGTGAGACCTGTTTCATCGCCTCCGTCTTGGCGTCGGTGCTGGCCTCGCGCAGCGACCCGACGCTCCTCTGCGCCCCGACCTCGACGACGGACACCTTCTTGCTGTAGGCCTTCGCACTTGGGTGCACGTCGAGTATCCGTATCTTGCCCACGTCCCAGCCCAGCGAGCGAACATTCTCCCTCACCTCGACCGGCGGCTCGTCTATGGACACGAACAACGCCCGGTCGCCCTGCTTGACCCCCTGCTGGAGGAACTGCACTCCGAGGGTGGTCTTACCGCTCCCCACGCTCCCGGACACGAGGTAGGGCCTCCCGGGGATCAGCCCGCCCCTCAACATGTCGTCCAGCCCCTCAATCCCGGTGCTGAGCCTCCTGGGTGCTGTCACTGACAGTCACCTCCTGACGGAGGCGGCGGGGGCTCTGACTCGGTCGCTTGGACAGGAGGCTGTTGCGCCGGCGATTCAGGCGTCGATGGGGGACTGGGCGGTGTCGCCGATGGTGAGGCGACCGCAGGATGCTGCGGGGTCTCGGCCTCCACGGCTATCTCCTTCTTCGGCTCCTTGGCCTTCTTGCCCGGAGTCTCGAACTTGACCTCGATCCCCTGGTCGGTGATCTTGAACGGTCTCAGGCGCTCGTCGTGCGCCGAGCCCCGGTACTTCTCGATGGTTACACCGCGGTTCATGCCCTTCCCGTCGAACCACTTGTGGAGCCTGATCTCAGCGCGGGCCATTCTCGACTCTGCTGTCGGAGGCGTGACCTCAGGAAGCTGGACGGTCAGTATGGATGTGACTCCGAGATCCGACATGAGCCTGAAGAACGACTGCATCGTGGCGTACTCCTCGCTGGTCCGGATGTAGAAGCGCTCGATGGAGGTCGTCGAGTCGATGACGACCCGTGTGTACTTCTTGAGCCTCATCTCCTGCTTGAGCATCTCCTGGAGGGTGTTGACGGTCATGTCGGCAGGTCCCTTGTCCGGGGTCTTCCGGATGGCATCCCCGAGCGTGTTCATCTGGACCGGCTTCCTCTCGCTCGACACATCCCTGACCGGTGTCTTGTCGTAACTCATGACGTCGAGGGTGGCATCGAAGACTGTGACTCCGCTCAGGTCCCAGCCAAGCGAACCCATGTTCGCCTTGACCTCGTTCGGGGGCTCGTCCAGGGCCACGTATAGCACCTGCTCCCCGTTCTTCGCGCCCTCGAGAAGGAACCTAACGGCTAGAGTGGTCTTCCCAGTCCCCGACGTGCCGGACACTATGTATGGCCTGCCGGGGATGAGGCCCCCGTCGAGCATCTGGTCGAGGCCAGGCACACCTGTCTTAAGCTTCTCCCTGATCATCCTCAATCCCTCGGGACAACCGTGGACGCCCCTTCTGCCCGGCAATGATTCGGATTCTCCCAGTATATAGGTTTGCATCCAAACCGCCGCGTTGATAACAACGCGGTGCTGGCATTGGCGCCGATGAACGAGCGAAGAAGCTTTATTATGTCACCCGCAATCTTCGTGGGCAGGTTGCTCAGCAGATGCCAGTCATCAATTTCGGCTATTCCGACCTGTGCGCCCTCATGGGCAGGGACGTCCCGAGGGAGACCATCAGGGACAGGCTTCCAATGATAGGTGCCGATCTGAAGTCCGCGCCTGACGGGACCGACGAGATGAGCTTCGAATTCTTCCCCGACAGGCCCGACCTGTACTCCGTCGAAGGGGTCGCAAGGGCCTTGAGGGCATTCCTCGGATACGAGCCTGGGCTCAGGTCATACGCGGTCGAGCAGTCGGACATCATACTAGATGTCGACCCGAGCGTCGCCAGCGTCAGGCCTCACATATGGACCGCGGTCGTGGAAGGCGTCGAGGTCGACGATCCGCTCATAAGGTCGATGATGGACCTTCAGGAGAAGCTTCACCTCACCCTCGGGAGGAACAGGCGGAAGGTCGCGATCGGGATACACGACCTCGCGGCGGTCAGACCCCCTCTCACATACAAGGCGGTCAAGCCGGACGGGGTGTCGTTCGTCCCCCTGCAGGGCTCAAGGCGCATGACGCCGGCCGAGATCCTCGAAGGTCACGACAAGGGGCGCGCCTATGCATCGGTCCTGGACGGCAAGGACCGCTATCCGGTTATCGTGGATTCAGCGGGAGAGGTCCTGTCCTTCCCGCCCATAATTAACGGCGTCGCGACCGCCGTCACCGAGAACACCAAGAGGATGTTCATCGACTGCACTGGAACGGACTTGAATGCCGTCAGGGCGGCCGTGAACATAGTGTCGACGGCGCTCGCCGAGAGAGGCGGCAGAATTGGCTCCGTGACCATGAGGCAGGAGGGGAGGGTATCCCAGGCCCCGGACCTTAGCCCTCGGACGATGACGGTCGATCCCAACCGTGTGAACCGCCTGCTCGGCCTGACCCTCGGCCAGGGAGAGGTCGCATCCTGCCTCCACAGGATGGGCTACGGCGCATCCCCAGGTGCGCAGGGGCTCGACGTCCTCGTGCCAGCGTACAGGGCCGACATAATCCATCCGGTAGACATCACGGAGGATGTCGCTGTCGGACATGGCTTCGAGAAGTTCGGGGGGTCTCTCCCCAAGGCCATGACATTCGGCAGGCCCGACAGGCTGACCGCCTTCGGGGCCTCTGTCAGGCAGGTCATGATCGGCCTTGGGTACTTCGAGGTCGCGACACTGTCCCTGTCGAACCCGAGAGACCAGTTCGAATCCATAGGAGTTGAGGTAGACGCCAGGGCGACAACTGTGAGGAACCCTGCGAGCGAGGACCACACGCTGGTGCGCACATCCCTTGTGCCAAGCCTGATGACGATCCTCAGGAGGAACAAGCACCGGGAGCTGCCCCAGAGGGTATTCGAGGTGGGCGACGTCGTCCTCGACACCAGGAACAGGAGACGACTTGCCGGGGCCTCGATGCACTCCAGAGCCGGGTTCACCGAGTGCAAGTCGGTCGTCCAGTCCTTCCTGAGGGGCATCGCGCTCGAGGGCGAGATGCTGCAGGCGGACCTGCCAGGCTATGTACCAGGACGGTCGGCCAAGGTGATTGTCCGCGGAGCCGAGGCAGGCCTCTTCGGCGAGGTGTCCCCCGCGACGCTTGAGCACTTCGAGCTCGGGTACCCAACGGTCGCGTTCGAATTCGACCTCGACGAGCTCATGAGACTGCGGTCACCTCTCCGGTGACCCCCGAAAGCGTATTCTACCTGGGTGTGCGTTGCTTGGACTGCCCGAGTGCTGAGGTAGCTAAGCCCGGTTTACGGCGCCAGCCTTGAGAGTTGGTGGTACTCCGTACCACGGGAGTTCAAATCTCCCCCTCAGCGCCATCCCTCGGTAAGGAACAGGATGGGAGCCTTTTTATATCGAACTAGGGCATGATTCCATAGCGGGGCGGTATTGGAACGGCTGGAGGACCAGGGATGTCCGTAGCAGCCGACCGGCGGGGTCCCACATGATCAGGGTGCTCATCGTCGATGACGAACCGGAGATGCTGAGGATTGCGAAGATCTTCGTGGAACGTGACAACAGGTTCACAGTCGAAACGGCCGGGTCCACTTCAGCGGCAGATGCGTTAAGAAGCACGAACGACTTTGACTGCCTCGTCGTCGACTACCAGATGCCAGAGGAGGGCGGCATCGAATACCTCATGAGGCTCAGAGCAGCCAACGACAAGATCGCGTTCATCCTCTTCACGGGGCACGGCCGTGAGGATGTCGCCGTCGACGCGCTGAACAACGGTGCCGACTTCTACCTCCGGAAGGGGGGCGAACCAAAGGTCAAGTTCGCCGAGCTCCGCAACATGATCTACACGGCGGTCATCAGGAACAGGGCAATCGGCGAGGCCGCCAGACTCGCTTTGACGGTCGCCGCGAGTCCAGACGCAATCATAAGCACAGACCTCAAGGGCATGATCAAGACATGGAACCCTGGTGCCGAGCGCATATACGGCGCAAAGGCTGCCGACATCATCGGCAAGAGCGCCTCGGTACTCTTCCCGAAGGACAAGCTCGACGAGTTCACTAGTATCCAGGAGCAACTGGTGAACGGGCGGGTGCTCGGCCCCATAGAGACGGAGAGACGGAGGGCCGATGGGTCAAAGGTCTTCGTGTCGGCGACTTATTTCCCGCTCAAGGACATTACTGGGACCGTCATAGGCGGGTCCGGGCATATCAGGGACATCACGCGGCAGAGAATCGCCGAGGAGAGACTGAAGTCCTCCGAGGAGGAGTTCAAGACCCTCGTGCAGTCGTCCCCCTGCATCATCTGCAGGCTCTCAGCCTCTGGGGAGACTCTGTTCGCGAACGACTACATCAAGAAGGTGACTGGTTATGAACCATCGTTCGTGGCCGGGAAGAACTGGTGGGATCTATTCTATCCTGGACCTCTGAGGGAGCAGGTTGATGCCATCCTGCCGCAGATCGAGAGGGGCGACATCGAAGGGGTCGAGATGGTCCTGCAGGACAGCCGCGGCGTGCATAGAACACTCCTATGGACATCTTTCAACAGGTACAGTGAAGACGGCCGGCTCAAGGAGGTCAACGGGATAGGCCTGGACATCACGCGGACCAGAGTCGCGGAGGAGGGGCTTCGTGAGAGCGGCCTCTTCAATCGCGCGGTCCTGGATTCCCTCCAAGCCCACATCGCGGTCGTCGACCGAGGTGGGAGAATAGTGGCGGTCAACGACGCTTGGGAGCAGTTCGGCAGGAAGAACAGCGATGGAAAGGCTGGGCGATACGGGTACGGTGCCAACTACATCGAAGCGACCAGGCACGCCGTTGCCGCCGGGGCGACCGGGGCAAAGGAGGCCCTTGACGGAATCCAAGGCGTCCTGGCAGGCAAGCTGTCCACCTTCTCGATGGAGTATATGTGCGACACCCCTGAACAGAATCTCTGGTTCGTCATGCGTGTCACCCCCCTATCCAAGAGGAGGGGGGGTGTCGTCGTGTCTCACAGAGACATAACCGAGAGCAAGACGCTGGAGCAAGCGCTCAGGATGAGCGAGCAACGGTACAGGACCATCTTCGAGACCACAGGGACCGCCATGGCTATGCTCGCCCAGGATAGTACAGTCCTTCTCATGAACGCTGAGCTGGAGAGGATATCCGGTTACTCCAAGCTCGAGGTCGAGGGGAGGATGTCGTGGCAGATATTCGTCGCTCCCAAGGATCTCCCCCGAATCGCAGATTACAATGCCAGACGCCGGGCGGACCCGGCATCCGCGCCGAGGAGCTACGAATTCGATGCCATAGCGAAGGATGGCGCCGTCAAGCACATGCTGGCCACCGCAGACCTCATTCCTGGCACCTCCAACACCCTGGTGTCATTGCTGGACGTGACCGAGAGGAAGGCGAACGAGGAGATGGTGCGCGTCGCGAACAAGAAGCTCTCCATGCTCGGGAGCATGACGCGGCACGACATATACAACCAGCTCACGGTCATATACGGCAGCCTGGAGCAGGCTGCCGCGCATCCTGACGGGGCGAAGCGCTACGATGCCCTCAAGAGGGCGAACGAGGCAGGCCAGAAGATCCAACGCCTGCTCGAGTTCGCCCGAGACTACCAGAACGCCGGGACAAACGAACCCATCTGGGCCGATCTCCAGGCGACCATCCTCCGCGCGGCCGAGCCCTTCAGAGGGATGGGGCTCGATGTCGTCTCCACGGTCGGAGCGTATCATGTCCACGCGGACCAGATGATAGAGAAGGTGTTCTACAACCTCATCGACAACTCCGTC
>JALOTO010000069.1 GCA_025457845.1 Thermoplasmata archaeon
CCACGGCGGCATCCTAGCGATGAGGGACAAGAACGAGCACATGGAGGCCATCAAGCACCACGGCATAGAGCCCATCGACATGGTCGTGGTCAACCTCTATCCGTTCGAGGCGACCGTCGCAAAGCCCGAAGTCAGGATCGAGGACGCCGTCGAGAACATAGACATCGGCGGCCCATCGATGATACGCTCCGCGGCCAAGAACCACTCCGCGGTCGCGGTCGTGACGAGCCCCGCGCAGTACGAGTCCGTCCTCAAGGAGCTGAGGGAGAACGACTGCAGGCTCTCCCTCGACACGAGGAAGAGGCTCTCGCTGGAGGCGTTCAGGGCGACCGCCAGGTACGATTCCGCGATAGCGCAGTTCCTGGGCAAGAAATACGCGCCGACTGAGCTCTTCCCGAGGAACCTCACACTGTCGTTCGAGAAGCTCGGCGACCTCAGGTACGGCGAGAACCCGCACCAGAAGGCGGCGTTCTACAAGGACCTCTTCGAGCAGTCTCCGCTGAGCATCGCGGCCGCCGAGAAGATGCACGGCAAGGAGATCTCCTACTGCAACGTCATAGACCTCGACGCCGCGCTGGCCATCGTCTCGGACTTCGAGAAGCCGACCGCCGCGGTCATCAAGCACACGAACCCGTCGGGCGTCGCGAGCGCAGCGACGATCTCCGAGGCGTTCCTGACGGCGTACAACGCCGATTCGCTGAGCGCCTTCGGGTGCGTCATCGGCCTCAACAGACAGGTCGACCTGACGACCGCGAAGGAGATCGCCTCGCACTTCGTCGAGGCCGTCGTCGCGCCGGGCTACGACCCAGACGCGGAGAAGCTCCTCGAGGAGAAGAAGAACATCAGGCTCCTGAGGACCAACATGCCCATCAGGCGCGAGGAGGGCAGGATGTTCATGACGAAGGTCAAGTCCGGCCTCCTTTTCCAGACGGACCCGTTCGTCGAGCTGGACAGGTCCAAGCTGAAGGTCGTGACCAAGCGCGCCCCGACTCCCGAGGACATCGATGCGATGGTCTTCGGGGTCAAGGTCTGCAGGCACATCAAGTCCAACACGATCCTGCTGGTCAAGGGCGAGAGGACCGTCGGCGTGGGCGCGGGCCAGATGAGCAGGGTCGACTCCACGACCATCGCTGGCATGAAGGCGGGGCCCGAGGCGAAGGGCAGCATCCTGATCTCCGACGCGTTCTTCCCGTTCAGGGACGGCGTCGACGCCGCGGCCAAGGTCGGCGTCTCCGCGATAGTCCAGCCGGGCGGCTCCCTCAGGGACGAGGAGGCCATCGCGGCCGCGGACGAGCACGGGATGTCCATGGTCTTCAGCGGGCTCAGGCTCTTCAAGCACTGAGCCCGTCTGCCTCCAAACCCCTCAAACCAGTTCCCGGTTTCTATCATCACCTTCGGGGGCGGAGCTGTCGCTGTGCAGCGGTAGTCCTTGGCACAGGTCGGCTCAGAGTATCGGGACCAGCTTCGGCTTGAAGTCACCGGGCTCCGGGTCCGTCATCGCATACGGCGCGGTGAACGGCTCCTCGCCCCTGACTATGGTGACGCCGGAGGTCTTGTCGATCCTGATGTGGGTGTGAGCGAGGTCTGCCAGCCTGCTCGTGGACTTCACCGACGGGGTGACCGTCGCGACGAACACGCCGTCGTTGTTGAGCAGCGAGGTCAGGTACTCCATCATGCCATCGAGCACGTTGGGCCCGTAGATGGACTCCAGTGAGTCGAATCCGATGGCCGTCAGGTAGGGAGTCCCCGTCCCCTTGAGCGCGTACTGCACGTCCTGCCACTTGATGTCGACGCGGACGTCGCCGCCCTCGAGTGTCATCGAGTAGGGCTTGGGAGCCTCGGACGGCGCATGCGGCTCGAGCACGCGGACGTTCTTGTCGAAGGTCTCGCTCTTGACGAACCCGAGGAGCTCCTCCCTCGCGGTCTCGGCACCCGTCTTCTTGGTCGGGAGCCAGGCCACGCCCCGCCCGAGCGAGGCGAAGTTCGCGATGATGCCCTGCAGCATGTCGTCGAGGTCCGCGTTCCCGGTGGACACGGTCTTCTCCGCTGGGTCCGGGACCGCATCGAAGAGCCTCGGCTTCTCCGGCTTCGAGTACCTGCCGTACTCGAAAGTCCTGACCCTGCCTCCGAGGAGCGTGTAGACGTACTTGGGCTGGCGGATCTCGCAGCCCCTGAGCTTCAGGAGTTCGAGCTCCCTGATCCTGCGCCCGGTCGTGTTGTTCAGCGACAGGTAGAGCACGCCGTCGCCGAGGTAGTCGAGCAGTTGGTCCGGGGTCTCGAGGACGTAGACGATGTTCGTCCCACATCCCTCGACCAGGTCCTTCTGCAGGGCGTTGATGAGCCTCGCGGGCGGTACGCCGTACTTCTCCGCCAGTGCGTCGATGCTGTCTATGATTATGAGCGTCCTCTCGGGGAGGGCCTTGTCCACGACGTCATAGGCCATCTCGATCTCGGGCATCATCGAGCCCACGGTCACCGTGAGCTCCGTGTCCCCGGTCGCCTCCGCTGGGGTCTCCTCGCCCCCGAGCTCGATGTTCCCCTCGAGCCTCTGGAGCTCCCGCCTGGGGGACTTGACCTTCTGGTCCTTCATCTCGCCCTTGATGGCGGCGAGCCCGAGCAGGATCTTCTCGACCTGCATCTCGGAGTCGGCCTTCTTCTTGATCTTCTTCCTGGCCTTGAGGATCTCCCCTTCCTTGACCTTGTCGAGCAGCCACGGGAACTGGTGGAAGAGCGAATGGTCCGAGACCCTGGTCGACATGTAGTAGCTCTGCTGGACCTGTGCGAGCTCCTCGATCATCTGCAGGGCGAGCGTGGTCTTCCCGGTACCGGCCATGCCCCTGACGATCAGGGAGTGCCCTCCGCTGTTCGACAGGAACCTGACTATCTCCTTCGGGAACGTCGCCGGACCTTCCTGGTTAGCTTCAGCCATCTGACTCATCTCCTAAGCATCGCTATCTCTCGCGGGGGACGAACAGCCCTCCAGGGAGCGCTTCCTCCTCCGCACTCTCTTCCTCTTCGACGAGCTTGATCTCCTTCCACTCCCCGCCGAAGTCCTGTGTCTGGCCTGTGACCATCTGGAACCTGACCCTGAGCTTGCCGCCCTCGAAGAAGATGTAAGCGTTCTTAAGCATCGACTGGTAGAGGATGATCCTCTTACCCTGCTGGGTGAGCGCACGCTCGACAGCCTTCAGAAGACCGGCCTTCTCGAGGACATGGATGCGACGGTAGCACGCTGCGATCGGGATGTTCAGCTTGGCGCTGAGCTCCAGGGCGTGCTTGGGCTTGCGCGCGCACGCCACGAGGATCTTGGCAGCGTATGTATCCATTATCAGTCGGGATGCCTCAATCGGGTCCAAACGTCCGGCCTCCGGAGGGCTCGCCCACGGTATCACGCAAACACATGCTCGGGGGAAGTGCGCGTGGGCGCCATCGCATGACGGGTGTGAGAGCGAATAGACTCCTGGCGTTTAATACTCTTTCGCCGGGCCCTGAGAATCGGTCATGAGAAACGTCTCACAAGAAATATAATGTAAATGCTACGCGCTCTGGCAGCTGGAGAATCGCACCGTTTAGAGTGCGGAGGGCGACGGTCTCATGAAGGGCTTCAGCTGCAGATGCGGCTTCAGGACGTTATCGACGAAGAGGCAGTGCCCTCGCTGCGGCAAGGAGATGACGGAGGCGGAGTGGGGCGACAGGGGAAGGGTACTCTCCTCCGCGAAGCTGACCATCAGGAACGGCGAGACCCCGCACAAGGTCAGGATAGTCCTCCTCGCAGTCACCGACGGGCCGAAGCTCGTGTGCTTCTCCGAGGACGACCTCGCGGTCGGCGAGGAGGCCATCGTCACCCACGCCGACGGGAAGTGCACCTGCAGGCGCGAGAGGTTTGAGGCCGACGTCAGGACTTGATCGGGCACGCCTCGACCAGTGAGAACGGCTGGCCCAGGGCCGCCACCTTCCGCTTCATCAGCTCCTCGACCTCGTCGGCCTTGCTTGATGTGGCAGCGTGGATGTCCACGACGACCTCGCAGGTCATCTTCTCGTAGTAGACGAGCACGTTGGTGTAACCTGCCAGTACGTTGATGGACTCCTCTCCGAGCGCCTTCATGACCTCGTATATGGCGCCCGGCCTGTCGGGTATCATGAACTTCAGCCTCATCAGCCTGGCGTCGTCGTTGAGGAACACTATCGAGAGGATCCAGGAGTCGGGCTCGCCCACGAGCATGACCGGGCCGGAGCTCTTGCCGAGGAAGTTGATGTACGCCTGAGGGAGCTCGAAGACGCCGTCCTTGATTATGCTGGCCTTCTTCTCGGTCTTCCTGAGCGCCCTGACCTTGACCTTGTCGCTTGACGGGACGGCCCCCCTTGTGTACCTCGTGGAGAGGTCCGAGGTCTCGACATTGATGCCGTCGACCAGCGTGACCGACTGGTCCTTGGCGTGCTTGGCGTCGTCGAACTCCTTCTTGAGGGCCGACGAGTCCCCGAAGAACGAGAGGTCGACCAGCATCTCCCAGACCATGACGACGTTGGGGATGGAGCTGACCGTCTCCGAGTTGAGTATGTCGATGTTCCTTGCCTTGAGGAACATCGCCGCCTGCGCGAGGGCGCCGGGGACGTCCCTCACCTGAAATGTTACATAGGCGATCTCGCGGTAGTTCTCTGGTCCGAAGGGGGACAGGACTATCTCGTAGGTGCCCTTCCCGCCGGCCTCGTAGCCGAACAGGGAGCTGAACACCTCGCTCCCGTCGACCAGTCCCAGGGGCTCCCCGATCTCGTGGCAGATCTTGACCTTACCAGACTCCATCCGGCCGAAGTCCAACAGCTTCAATACCCTCGCCTCACCCGTTCCGTAGGCGCAACTCGGAGATAAAACTGTTGAGCTACGTGGACGACTTCGGGGTGAAGATGTACAAAACTGGCACACGCTTCTGCAGGCCGGTCCAGTAACCACACGTCCGGCACCTGTAGCCCGACGTGACAGTGCCGCCGTAGACCGTCAGGTTCTTGATCCGCTCGGTCCTGCCACCGCAGACGGGGCACGATCCGGCCGACGACCTCTTGACCGTCTCCCTGCACCTGATGTCGATCCCGGCCAGGCCGTGCTCTATGACAAGCCGTCGGATGCGCTCCTCGCTGACGGAGTACTCGGAGTCGTGCCTGTGGAGCTCCACGAGGACCAGCTCCGTGAGCTTCTTTTGGGAGTTGACGACCCCGTGCCTCTGAAGGGCGTCCTTGATAGCCTCGATCACCTCAGTGTCCGAGGGCATCCTGTAGGCCATCGGGACGGGATTGGCATCCGCTTAGACAATACTTTGCCATGGCCCTGACCCGCCCCTCGTCGGCTCGAAAAACATATATGGCCCCAGGGGTTAACCGCCCCCCAAGGTGAGGGCATGAGAGCGAAAGTCATCATAATGGGGGCGGCGGGCCGCGATTTCCACAACTTCAACACGTACTTCCGCGACAACGCGAACTACGAGGTTGTGGCGTTCACCGCCACGCAGATCCCGAACATCGAGGGCAGGAAGTACCCGGCCGTCCTGGCCGGCAAGCTGTATCCCAAGGGCATCGAGATACACCCCGAGAGCGACCTCCCCGCGCTCATCAAGAAGTACGAGGCGGAGCAGGTTGTATTCGCGTACTCCGACGTCGCCCACGTGGATGTCATGCACAAGGCCTCGATAGTCAACGCCGCCGGCGCAGACTTCAGGCTCATGGGGCCCGACCAGACGGCAATCAAGTCCAAGGTACCGGTCGTCGCGATATGCGCGGTCAGGACCGGCTCCGGGAAGAGCCAGACGACGAGGTACATCGCCAACTACTTCATATCGAAGGGCAAGAAGGTCGTCGCGATACGGCACCCGATGCCCTACGGCGACCTGGCCAAGCAGGCGGTCCAGAGGTTCGCCACCTACGCCGACCTCGACAAGCACGAGTGCACCATCGAGGAGAGGGAGGAGTACGAGCCCCACATCGACAAGGGCATCATCGTCTACGCTGGCGTGGACTACGAGGCCATCCTCAGACAGGCGGAGAAGGAGGCAGACGTCATACTCTGGGACGGCGGCAACAACGACACCCCGTTCTACAAGCCGGACCTGCACATAGTCGTCGCCGACCCGCACAGGGCGGAGCACGGGAAGCTCTACCACCCCGGCGAGACCAACATGCGCATGGCCGATGTTGTCATCATCAACAAGTGCGACACCGCGACGCCCGAGAACATAGCGCGCGTCAAGGAGATCGCCAAGGAGCTCAACCCGAAGGCCGCGGTCATAACCGCCAACTCCCCGGTCACCGTAGAGGACCCGAAGGCCATCAAGGGCAAGCGCGCCCTGGTCATAGAGGACGGACCTACGGTCACCCACGGCGACATGGGATTCGGCGCTGGCCTGATCGCCGCGCAGAAGGCGGGCGCGAAGGAGATCGTCGACCCGAGGAAGAACGCCGTCAACTCCATCAAGGCGACCTTCGCCAAGTACAAGCACCTCGAGAAGGTCCTCCCGGCGATGGGATACGGCGCGGCCCAGGTCAAGGACCTGGAGCAGACCATCAACAAGACCGACTGCGACGTCGTGGTCTCCGGGACGCCGATCGACCTCAACCGCGTGCTCAAGGCCAACAAGCCGCTCATCAGGGTCAGGTACGACCTCGAGGTAGTGGGCTCGCCCAAGCTCGAGGACTTCCTGAAGAAGATCTGATCCCGACAAGGGTTTAAGGACGACCGCGGGGATTAGCCCCCCGCGGGAGTGGCTGAGCCTGGCCAAAAGCGCAGGACTTAAGACCCCGGGTCATACCGGGGTGGGACATTCTGTCCCGCAGGGGCACGGGGGTTCGAATCCCCTCTCCCGCACGGTCCTGCACACTGGCCTCACGGGCCGGGGGCTCCTCTCTGTCTCCAAGGCGCGGCCTCACATGAAAAGCAGTCGGCCGACGACGGCCATCGCGCCGCGTGTCAGGGCCTACCTTCTGGCAAGGTGGACGTAGTGGCACTCGGGGCACTCGATGGTCTTGCCGTTCGTCTCAACGAGCTTCACGTGCTTCTGGTGCTTCTCGCACTCCGGGCACATGACGTCCTTCTCCTTCTTCCTGAAGTAGTCTAGAAGTCCCATATCGAAACCCCGTCCGAGTATCCCTGCGCGGGTAGTAAAACATTGTGCCATTCACGGGCCGCGCCCACATCGCCTACGCCTTGTGGACCCTGGAGATGACCTCGGCCAGCTTCCCCTCGTAGTCGCCGTTCTCGACGAGGGTGCCGGTCACGACGATATCCGCACCTGACCGGACCACTGACTCGGCCTTGTCCGGGCACGAGATGCCGCCCCCGACGATCAGGGGGATGCCTATGCTCTTCTTGACCTCCGATATCATCTGCGGCGGGACCGGCTCAGGGGCTCCTGATCCCGCCTCGAGGTAGACCAGGTCCATGCCGAACATCTCCGTCGCGACGGCATAGCCGACCGCGCGAGGCACGTCGGTCCTCTTGACCGGGTCGGCCTCGCCCACCTCGCCGACCTTCATCCCCGGCTCGACGACGATGTAGCCCATGGAGATGGGCTCCACCCCGAGCTTCCTGATGATCGGTGCGGCGCGCCAGTGCTCGCCCGAGACGTTCCTCACGTTCCTCGAGTTGAGCATGCTCATGAAGTAGATCGCGTCGGACCTGCGCGCGATGGCGTTGGCCCCCGACGGGAAGTAGATGACGGGGAGCTTGCACGCCGTCTTGATGGCGTCCACGGTGGCGTCGAGGTTCTCCTGCGTGACGCCGGTGGATCCTCCGACCATGACCGCATCGGTCCCCGCATCGGCGGCCTTGGCGGCTATGGCGGCGGCCTTCTCAGGGCTCTGCTTGGCGGGGTCGATCAGCGTCATGTGCATCTTGTGACGCGCGAGTGTCTCAGCGATGTACTGCATCACCTTCAGAGTACCCCTCCGAGCAGGAACGCGACGAGCGAGACCAGCATGGCCAGCTTCGCGATTCTCTGACCCCTCTCCGGGTCAGCGAAGTGAATCAGAGCACAATATATAAAGATTGCATCGGCGACGGCCACCACCACGACGTACCAAAGGGAGAGAAGGTCGAGGAGGTACGGCGTCGGGCTGAGGGCCACCGCCCCGAAGAACGATGCCGATGCGATCATCCCGGCCCTCCCCCTGCCTATCCTCATGGGGAGGGTCAGCCGGGTCCCCCTGTCTCCCTGCATGTCCTGGACGTCCTTCACTATCTCGCGTCCGAGGGTGGCCAGGAAGGCGAGCATCGCCAGGATCCACGCGACCTCCATGCTCTCGACGGCGGCGCCGCCGAACAGGAAGAGCGCTCCCGTGAGCCAGCTTATGGCCATGTTGCCGGCGAGCCCTTCTGCCTTGAGCAGGACCTCGTACCCGACCATGACCACTATGGACGTGACGACGATGGCGAACGACCAGAGATTGACCAGGATGCTGAGAACGAGGGTGGCGCCGAAGAAGCCCCCCGCCAGGTACAGGGCGGCCTTGGGTGGTATCAGGCCCTGCGGGAGAGGCCGATCAGGATGGGCGACCTTGTCCGTCTCCCTGTCGAAGTAGTCGTTCAGCGCGTTGCCCGCGCCGGTGAACATGACGACAACGAGCATCGAGAGGACCACGTCGACCAGCGCATCCTCGACGCCGGAAAGCCCAGCGCAGATGACCGCGGCGAGGAGCGCGCCGACCGCGCCCATCAGGCAGTTCCCCGGGCGGAGGAGCATCATGTACGCCTTCGCCATGCCGGTTCCCGCATTCACGGTCACGGGATTCACTCCGCGTATAATAGTCTTGACTGGACTGGCACATCATCGACGTCCAAAGACTTATGTAGCGAACTCCCTTTCATTCGAACGCAATGCAGGAGCCGACCGTTCCAGAGGCGGCGAAGGACATCGAATTCATCAAGAGCCTCGTCGCCAAGCGATTTCCAGTGTATGACGTCCGGGTGAACTACGACGTCTTCGAGTTCCTCTGCCGCGTGGACGAGGCGACCCTCGACGAGAGGTTCGAGGAGCTCAGGGAGGAGATGGGTGGCCACGGGTTCATCCCCATGATCACCTACGTCGGCGGGGAGCACGTCATCGTCGTCGGCAGGAAGCCGACCCCGAAGTATCGCAGCGTATACGTCAACCTCACCATGCTAGTCATCACATTCCTTGCCATGCTCTTCGCCGGGATCCTTGACTGGGCATCGTATGCGGATGTCCCGGACGGGGAGCTGTTCTCGCTGACCAACATCCTCACGGGGATGGTGGTCTTCACCCTGCCTCTCATGGCCATACTCGGGGTCCACGAGCTCGGCCACTACTTCATGGCGAGGAAGAGGAAGGTCGCGGCCTCGCTGCCGTTCTTCATCCCGTCGATTCCGCCCCTCGGGACCTTCGGGGCGTTCATCTCGCTCAGGGACCCCATACCCAACAAGAAGACCCTAGCGGGACTCATCCTAACGAACATGGAGGCCAGGCCAGTCCCCGAGGACCTCGGAGAGGGCAGCGTCGTCAGGATACTCTTCCCGATGATATACCAGTGGATGGAGGACATCGTGCCCATCCAGGGAGATTACCTGCTCCATCCGACGGCGTTCGCGGCGTGGGTCGGGTTCCTGGTGACGGCCCTGAACCTCCTCCCCGCGGGACAGCTCGACGGCGGGCACATCTCGAGGGCTCTCTTCGGGAGCAACGCGAAGTACGCTTCCTGGGCGACCATCGCGGCTCTCATAGTGATCGGCATCATGCTCTACACCTCATGGCTGATCTTCGCGGTCCTGATCATATTCCTCGGCGCGAAGCATCCCCCGCCCCTCAACGACCTGACTAAGCTTGACATGAAGAGGAGGGCCCTCGGATACGGGGCGTTCCTCGTCCTGATCATCGCGTTCGTGCCGGTGCCCATGATACCCGTGACCGTCGAGTACACCGTCGACATGTCGACGGTCGACGGCATCGATGATGCGCTGACCACACCGGGGGCGAACGTCTATTTCGAACTCTCCGTCCAGAACCTCGGGAACACGCGCAACAACATCACGGTCGCGGACGCCAGCGGCGTCCTCGGCTGGACGGTGGCGTTCAAGCTGGCGGAGGAGAACGATACGGAATACAGGGAAGAGCTCGACCTCTCCCTCAGGGTGGACGCGAACGCGACCGTCGACCTGCTCGTGCGCTCCCCATCCGACATAACGCCAGGCAACTACACGGTGGTCGTGCAGGCCCACCCGACGGTCTACGGCGACGACGAGACCAACGACGCCGTCCTGGACCTCAACCTCACCGTCGAACAGCCATCGCTCACTTTCACAGCATCCAGCTACACACTCGCCGTCCCTCCCGGGATGGAGGGCAGCGAGACGATCTCCGTCGAGAACGACAGCGGTTCGGAGGCCGAGTTGACCTTCATCGTCGCCCACGCGGACCCGTACATCGCCGCGGTCCTCTTCGAGGGGCCGGCGGTGGGCGACGGGACGACCGAGCTCGTGGTCATCGTTGATGCGGGTGCGACCGCGGAGGTCACCGTGCAGGTCCTCGTCTGGGGGACCGCGACGCCCGGGGAGAGGTCCGTAGTCGTGGAGGCCCTCTATGGGGAGAGCGTCATCCAGACCTTCGAGTTCATAGTCGAGGTCTAGACCCTCTCGAGCACGCAGAAGTTCCTTGTGAGTGACCTGTGCACCCAGAGCGGATGCGATTCGAGCAAACGGAAGCCTGGGACATCGGCGAGCATCCCGAGGTCAGGCACCACGATGGCCAATCGCCCACGCTTGTCCAGGACGGAGGAGAAGACCCCGAGGGCACGTCCGTAGAGCTCCTCGATGCCTTCGCCGTTCGTGCTCGTCGACCGTCCATAGGGCGGGTCCGTGGCTATGCCGTCCACATGGCCCACCGATTCAGGGACGGCGCCGACATCGCACAGGTGCAGCTCCGCCTCGGCCCCTACGAACCTCAGGTTGCGGCCCGCCCCCTCGATCATCCTCTCGGATATGTCAGAGCCTATCGCCCTGGTCCCGGCGAGATGGGCCTCTGCCAGTATCGCCCCGGTCCCGCAGAACGGGTCCAGCAACCTGCCCCCGTCCCCCACGCGGGTGAGGTTGACCATCGCCCTCGCGTACTTCGGATGCAGGGACGCAGGGTAGTGGAACGGGAGGTAGCGGTTCTTCCGCTTCTCGAAGGATGGACGGTCGACGGTCCACAAGGTCCGCCCTATGTGTGCCCTCTTGGAGAAGATGACCCTGACGTCGCTGGCAGGGGAGTGTAGGTCCACGCCCGCCTTGCGCCCGAGGATCCCCCCGACACGCCTGCTGACGGTCTCGAGGTCCACACCCTTGACCGGCAGGCCGACCTTGGTCGACCTGACGCGCACGGGCCCGGGGACGTCCAGGCCTTCGGAGGTGGCCTCCACCTCGTCCACCCCACAGGTGCCGAGCCATTCACAGACGCGATGGCACAGGCCGAGCCTCCGGCCGAGGAGGACCGGGTCCGCAGGAGTGTCGACTATCAGGACCCCGGGGTCCTCGTCCACCCGCCTCGGACGGCCTCCGAGCGCCGCGATGGCGCCGACCGCCTCCGACTTGGAGAGCGGATCGGACTCGTTGGAGAGCTCCAGGAGCAGCCTCACGGACCGTGCACCTGCGGCCAGGTGCATTAATCCTTCGACTAGTCCCCTATGCCGCCCTCGGACACCTGGAACACCGCCTCCGCCTCTGGGAGGTTCGGGGAGTCGATGAGGCGCGCGATCCTCTTGCCGCCCTTGCTCTTCCTCAGGTAGATCCTGAAAGTGGCCGTGTGGCCGACTATGTGCCCGCCGATGGGCCTGGTCGGGTCCCCGAAGAACGCATCCGGCTTCGCCGCGACCTGGTTGGTCACCGCGATCACCGCGTTGTTAACGTCGCCGAACCTCAGGAGGTCGTGCATGTGCTTGTTCAGCATCTGCTGCCTCTCCGCGAGCGCTCCACGGCCGATGTACTCGGCCCTGAAGTGCGCCGTGAGGGAATCGACCACGATGAGCCTGACAGGGAACTCCTTCGCCATGTCGAACGCCTTGTCGACGAGAAGGGTCTGGTGATGGCTGTTGAAGGCGCGGGCGACATGGATCTTCTTGAGGACCTCGTCCGGGTCGAGGTCGAGAGCCTCCGACATCTGGGTGATCCTCTCTGGCCGGAAGGTCTGCTCCGTGTCGATTATTATGGTGTGACCGTCGAGTCCGCCGTCGCTTATGGGCCTGCCGGTGTTCACCGCGAGCTGGTGGCAGAGCTGCGTCTTGCCGGAGCCGAACTCTCCGAAGAACTCCACTATGGCCTGGGACTCGAACCCGCCGCCCATGAGCTCGTCGAGGGCCTTGGAGCACGAGGTCAGCTTCGATATCGCCTTCCTCCTCTCGAGGATGACATCGCCGGTCTCGAACCCGCCGACGTCCGCGGCCTTCTTCGCCGCCGCTATGATCTTCGCCGCGGTCGCCTCACCGATCTCGGTTATCTCGGCGAGGTTCTTGGGCGAATCTACTGCGATCATCATCATGTCGGTGTAACCCGCCTCCCTGAGCTTCTCGAGTATGGCGGGGCCTACTCCCGGGAGCTTCTCGATCTCCTCCTCGGACATGCTTCCTCAACACCTTCGGGTTCCAAACCCCTGGGACAGCTTATAGCTTTATTCATTAGAGGTAGGCGAAAGTGGTATACCGTCCCCGTTCCGCCGATCCGCCTCCCGACCGCGTCAGTCGCCTCAGCCAGCATTCCGGGGCGCCACCAAAAGGTATTAAGTACCCCTCGCTCTTCGAGGGGCGTCATGGCCAAGAAGAGAAGGAAGGACAGGGAGGCAGGAACTCAGAGACTCCAGGACCCTGTTCATCACCGTCGGCTATGCGGCCATGATTGGCGCGGTCGCCGCCGGGATCTCGATCCTGGAACCAGACCTGGTGTTCATCGGCCTCGCTCTCGTCCTCGTCGGCATCATCTCGCTCAAGTTCTTCTACCCGCTGGTCAAGGTCGACACCAAGGAGTTCACCAAGAAGTCCTGGGCAGGGAATGTCGCGTTCTTCTTCTTCACGTTCCGATACACAACTCCGAGACGGGCAACTACACCGCGGTCGACTACAAGTACGACTCGAACGCGGCCACTTGGAGGTGGGTCCCGAGATGGTCGACCACGACCGATGGCCTGCTCAGGGCGACTGACACATACACGGTCAACATCACCGCAAGGATCTCTGACAATGGGAGGCTCGCGACGGTCGGCATCGCTGTCGGCAGCGCGCCTTCCGGGTACGTCGCGATGACGGAGCTCGGAGAGCACAGGTACGGCCACGAGGTGGACGGGTCGGACCTCGGCTCGACGGGCCTGATGTTCTACATAGAGGCGGTGGACGAGGCGGAAAACGACAACACGTTCTACCCTCTCACGCCGTTCCCTGTGACCGCCTGAACCGCGCTACCGCGGGGCGGCCGATGGATCATCTCTGCCAGGGCATCCTCTCGTCGAAGTGGTGGGTGAGGGCGGCAAGGTGCCTCCCGTCTAGGAGCTGCTCTCCGCTGTGGACCTCGACCTCGCCCGCCTTCCTGACGTCCTTTCCGAGGGTCAGGGCCTTGAGCCCGCTCCTGACGAGCCCGTCTCCACGCACATGCTCCCTGCGGACCATGACGAACCACCTCCCGTCCTCGACGTAAGGCTTCGAGACCCCGAGGGTCTGCCACTTCGCTAGGAACTCGCTCGAGTTCTCGGAGTTCACGGGCGGGCCCCTGTGCTTCCTCTCCTTCGGGAGGGACATGGACGCGAGCTCCACGAGGAGGTGCGACTCGCCGTCGACGTGGACGGTGGTCTTCTCGACCTCGAAGTCGTGCCTGCCCAGCAGGGCGGCCACGGACGAGAGCGACTTCCTGAGCTGCGGATACGACACATCGTCGATCAGGTCCAGCTTCGGGAAAGTGACGGCGATGATGTTGCCCAGGCGCTCTCCGGCCATCGCCTGGAGGGTGTCGGTGTCCCAGACCTCGGGCGGGTTCGGGAAGAAGAACCTGATGTCCCCGCCTGCGAGGTACTCCCTGCTCGCGTGGACGAACCTGAGGAGGGACTCGACCGCGATCGCGGAGGCGACGTTCCTAGTCGGGTCCACGGGGTCGACGAAGGTGAGCGGCTCGGGGAACTCGCTTCCAGGGTGCTCCGGCAGCTCGAGGGCCTCGCCCACCTTCCAGCCCGATGCTGCCTTGAGGACGTCCCTGAAGGACCCGAACCTGATGACCAGCAGCTCGCAGAGGTAGCCGGAGAAGCCCTGGACCTTGGCCTCGGCGCCGTAGCAGCCGATGCCCTTCATGAAGCGCTTGAGGAGCCTCACCTCGTCGAGTTGGTCCGCGTCGAGGCTGCGCTTGACGAACTCGGTGTGGAACGGGGTCCGGTCGACTGCGCTCATCTTGCAGCGCGTGTCCCGTATCTTGTACGCCGGGACCAGGTCCACCTCGAAGCCGGCGAACTCGCCGCGCACGTAGGGATGCTGGGCGTAGTGCTCACGCCCGCCGAGGATCTTCCTCCCGATGTCGAGCCCGACCTCCTTCAGCCTCTCGAGGGAGGTGCTCTCCGGGAAGAGCATGAAGAGGTCGATGTCTGGGTCCTTCATGTTGGTGCCCTTGGCGACCGATCCGACGAGCATCGGCTCTATCAGGACCGAATGGGCCTTCGCCTCGGACAGGACCTTCTTGGTGAGGGCCTCGACCGCTGCCGCGACCTTCTTGTCCTGCTGCTTGGTCGGCTTGACCCGCGCAAGGACCTCGGCATCTACGTTCATCGACAAGTGATTGACCGGACGGGAGATAAAGGGGACGTCGAGGGGGAGGAGAAGGGGGCGCGCGCCCGCCCGACGCGCGGTCCGAGAGGACTATGCGCGCGCACGACGGTAGGTGAGAGAAAGGTGGTGTCGTTAGGGTGGTGTGGTGGGGATTGTCAAAACTGTTTATTGCTTAGGAGGAAAGTTGAGCCACCAACCTAAGACACCGAAACTCAACTATCGGCTCGTGCTATATGAGCGTTTGCTGGATACCAATCCAGCGCTATCGTTTCCGACGCACACGATACGACATTCGGTGTCACAGGCCGTCCCTTATCGAGGACGACTGGATATTTGAGGAGAAGATCGTCTCCTCTATGTCCTCGACGAACACGTCGTCGGTCTCGGAGACGCTTACGAGTTCCGTACGCGGGCCTCCGATATACAGAAGGACGAGCATCTTTCCATTCGAATAAAAATGGGCGAATCCGAAGTCCGAATTCGGCGACCACATGTTCCGATGGAGGTCGAGCCCGCAGGCGCGGGACAGGGCCGCGAAGACCTCCCTGAGCTCGCTCGGCGCGTGCTCCGTGCGGATCACGGCGAGGGTCTTCTCGGCGGAGCGGACGTGACCCGCGATAGTGTCGATCTCCTTCCCCGTGAGTGTCGCCTCTCCCATGTGCCGCTCCCATCCCGGACGGGTTAGATAACGGTTCTGCATGATTCGCATGTCCGCCGCGTGCACTCAAAACGCTTAACTACCAAGGACGACGATTCACGGTCAGACGGGGATGGGTATCACGAAGTGTTCTGAGAAGGACTGCACTATATTCAGGGGAATGATCACCGCCTGCGACGCGTGTCACAGGCACGTGAACGCGACGACGAAACCCGGGTTCGGCCCGGTCACGCCTCCGTCCATACCAGGCATCGGCAGACCCTGAAGCGGGCTACCTGTCCGGGACGGACCTGATCCTGTCCGAGACGGCGATCCCGTCCTTCCCCATGTCCAGCATCATGAAGTCCCTCGCGGCCACGGTGCGGACGCCAGAGCGGTCCTCGATCCACTTGGCCTGGGTCTCGGGGTTCTCCTGTATGACCCTCATGCCGAAGTGGGTGATCACGGCCATCTCCGGCTTGATCTTCTCGATCATGTAGCCGGCGTCCTCCGTGCTGAGGTGGTGCGGTATGCGCTGCCCCAGGGGCCTGGTCACGCTGGCTATGAGCAGCCTGCAGTTCTTGTGCGCCTTGATCACCTGCTCGAGGAGCTGCGTGTCGGCCACGTACGATATCATCCCGTCGGTGGTCTGGATCCTGAACCCGACGGTGCTCGTGTCCGAGTGCGCCGACGGAGTGGCGGAGATCTCGAAGGGCTTGAAGCTCATCTTGGAGTACGGGGCCATGACCTTCACGGACTTGGGCTTCTGCAGATGGTACCTGGATATCGCGGGGCCGAAGTCCCCGTCGCCCTCGATGACGCTCCTGCTCCCTATGAGCAGGCCCTGCTTCCTCGTGCCGCCCTCGGTCATCGCCTCTATGAGAATCTCCGCGTCGAGGTAGTGGTCCGGGTGGCAGTGGGAGACGAGTATCGCGTGGGTCTTCAGAGGGTCGAGGCCCACCGAGCGCATCCTCACGAGGGCCCCTGGGCCGGGGTCGATGTGCAGGTTCTTCTCGTCCTCGATGTAGATGCCGCCCGTCGCCCGAGCCTGGTATATCGTGGCGAACCGGCCACCGCCAGTCCCCAGGAAAGTGAGCTTCACCATGTCCGCCAAACCTTAATGACTGGACCGCTTAATACCCTTCCGACAGCAAAGGGAGCGTGTGGAACTGAGCATACTGGTCAAGGGCGGGCTGGTGGTCACACAGGACCCGGAGAGGCGCATCCTGAAGGGGGACGTCCTCGTGGACGGGGACAGGATCGCCGCGGTCGGGGAGGTGGCTGCCAAGGCGGACGAGGTCGTCGACGCGAAGGGCTGCATAGTCATGCCCGGGCTCATCAACTGCCACACCCACATAGCCATGACGCTCATGAGGAGCGTCGCTGACGACGTCCAGCTCGAGCAGTTCCTGGACCGGACATTCGCCATAGACGCGAAGCGCACCCCGGAGGACGTCGGGGCGGGCGCCCTCCTGGGCGCGGTCGAGATGGCGCGCAGCGGGACGACGACGTTCCTTGACATCTACTACGACCAGGACGCGATCGCCAAGAGCACGGAGGAGGTGGGCATCAGGGGATACCTCGGATGGACCGTCCTCGACGAGCAGTTCACGACTCAGAAGGGACGGCCGGTGGACAACTGCGCCCGATTCATCCGCTCGCACAAGGGCAGGCGGCTAATCAGGCCGGTGGTCGCGCCCCAGGGGGTCTATGTCTGCTCGGACGAGACCCTCGCACAGGCGAAGGAGCTCGCCGTGAAGGAGGGCACTTTCTGCCACTACCACCTCTCCGAGACCAGGTACGAGGTCTACGAGTACCAGAAGAAGACCGGGAAGAGGCCGGCCGAGAGGCTCGCCGAGACGGGGTTCTTCTCGAAGGGCGACATAGCAGCCCACGGGGTCTGGCTGACAATCAACGAGGTGAGGGCGCTGGCCAGGGCCGGCGTCTCCGTCGCCCACTGCCCGAC
>JALOTO010000070.1 GCA_025457845.1 Thermoplasmata archaeon
GAGGAGCGTCTCGTTCTCGTCCGGCGTGTACGCCGAGAGGTTGCAGGACATCGAGAGCCGTGCGTATTCACCAAGCTCGGGGCTGTATCCCTGGTCGACCGCTGAGCAGTTCCAGACGACGTGGTTGGAGTCGAGGAACGAGACGGCAGTCGCCTCGGACCTGCAGAAGCGGCCGTCGCCGTCCGTGTCGTTGAACAGATAGAGCCGCGGGATGCCGACGTCGAACGTGGGGGAGAACGGGTCCTCGGTATGGTGGAAGATGATCCTCGGCCACTCGAAGGGTATCGCGGCCGTGAGGTTCCCCGAGACTATGTTGACCTTCATCTCGTCCACGCTCACGAAGAGCGAGTAGTCGTCCTCCGCGGACGCGCTCTGGGCGCCAGCGAGCACGACGATGGCGCACAGAAGGGCCGATGCGATCGGACATGCCAGACGCGTAGGGGCTCCCACGGGGATACTAAAGCCCTGGTCGCCCAAATAGGTTTGCCGGTTCAAGGGCGGGCCTTGAGTCGCCTGGACCTGCCCCCCGGCCTGACGGTCAGAGGGTCCTCGCTCGCGGGATATATGCCGAACGGGACCTCGGCGTAGCCCTCCCCTTCCAGCCTGAACGCCCTAGCCTCCTCGTTTATCGGGTCCACGACCAGGGCCACGTGGTACGGCTGGCTGAAGAACTTCCTCTGGGTCTCGACATCCGTCTTGGAGAGGAAGCATGTGTGCCCGGGGTGGGAGTGGTACCACCCGACGAGGATGTAGTCGAAGCCCTGGCCGTCCAGCTCGGCGAACAGCTTCGGGAACGCGGACGGGTCGAACCTGACCTTCGACGACGAGCTCTTGAGCCCCGTTGTCACGGTGTCCCTCACGAGCACGTAGGTCGCGCCGTTCCACGTGCGCACCTCTCCGAGGAGGAACCCCATGACCTCCAGCCTTCCAGGCGCCTGCTCTGCCGCATGCTCCCGGATCTTCCGCTCCGCCAGGTCCGATATGTAGGCCCTCATCGGCCGGCCGGACGACCGGGCGCGCGTGAACATCGCAAGGGAGTCGGGCGCGAGCCATCTGTGGGGGCTCAGTGAGGCGTCCCTCGGCGGATGCCGCTCCACGTGCTGCCGCTTCGTCTCGCCCAGTATCCTCGGCCTAGACATCGGCATCACCCACTATCCTGACGCGCCTGTCGGACTGGTCCATGACCACGGGAGGATTGTACCCGTTCCTGTTGAAGTACGCGGCCGCCATCGTGCAGGCGTCGCTCCCGAAAGGGTTCCGCGGGTTCGGGTTCATCAGGAGCGACTCTATCCCCCTGATGAAGCTGACGAGGGTCGAGCTGAAGTCCCAGTTCTCCAGAAGCTTGGTGCACACGTAGCCGCCGTCGTCAGGGGGCATGATGTTCGGATGGAAGATCGGCGTCTGCCACTTCACGATGGGCTTCTCGACCGGGTAGTCCTCGCCGATCAAGATGGCCATCTTGTGGACGAACCTGTGGACGACCTTGCTCTCCTCCCAGGCCGGGCCCGGGACGCGCATGATCGTGACGTTGACCATGATCGGGAACTCCGACAGGGTAGGGTCGGAGACCGAGATGTGGTGTCTGAGCTCCCGTTGGCAGGCCTCGACCTCGTTCCTGAGGCGCATCCTGAGCACGTCGACGGGCAGGGACATCTCGACTATCCGCCCTCGGGGTCAGGGATGAGTTCAAGGACATCGTCGGTCCGTATGCTGGCGTCCTTCAGAGACGCGCCGCCCCTGAGGACCTTCTTCCCTTTCCTGAGGACGTAGGCCCCCATGTCCTTGTTCCAGAATGTGGCCGCGCTCTCGATAATCTCATCCACGGTGTTCTCGTCCTCGAGCTCCATCTCGACGGCGGCACCGGTCTCCGCGTTCTTGACCTTGATCCTGAATGGCAGAGTGACCACCGGATACTGGACACAACGTGGGGTTAAATGGTTTTCGCATACGTGTAGTAGGAGGTTCATTGCCTAGAATGCACCGGGCAGTCGGGGTTCACGGCCACCTCGGCCTCCTCCGCGACGTTCCTCTGACCGTCGTAGTAGAGGGTGTTCGCAAGGAGCATCCTGTCCTCGCCCGAGACGTGCTTGATGACCTCCCGGACCATGAGCGCGGAGACTATGCTCGTCGTGGTGATCTCGGCGGCCAGGCGCGGCTCGTGGAAGACCACATCCTTGCCCGTGCAGCTGAACCTCAGCCCCGCCACGCGCGCATGGCTCCTGTTCATGCCACATTGGATGCATGCGCCCTCAGGCGGCCTGACCACCATGACCCTTCCGAGGAGGCCTTCCATTCCACCATCGACGTAGACCTTGCCCGCTAGATATGACCTGGAGTTGACGTGAAGCCTGGCGACTATGTTGTCGAGGCACCCTAGGACGACATCGTGCTCGCCGTATGCCGAATCCGCCATCTCCTCGATTCGCGTCGGGACAGGCACGGCGTCCATCTCGGGGGACAGGGCCATCATACCGCGCGCCACGACCTCGGCCTTGAGCCTCCTGGCGGAGGCGTCCTCCTTGGAGAAGAAGAGGCACCGGTTCAGGTTCGAGCCGACGACATGATCCATGTCGACCACGGTGACGTGCCTGAACCCCGACAGGGCGAGGCATTTCCCGACCTCGTTACCGAGCGCGCCCGCCCCCACCATCAGGACGCGCGCGCGGGCTATGGCATCGAGGTCGAGCCAGCCGATCCTGCGGGAGCGGTCGAGCCTGTCCTCGTCCATCTCCCCGACCCTGACGCTTCCGTCCACGGGTGTGGAACATGAGCTGCGGATTTAACCCCGTCGGTCAGTCCCACACGAGGGTGCCATCGACCATCATCTGGGTCTCCCTGCCCCCCTTGCCCACGACCGTGATCGTCGGCTTCTTGACCAGCCCGTCCAGGTGTATGAGGGACTCCGCGTCGCGGTCGTAGTTGCTTCCGACGGCGAAGTGGCACGTCCCGTATACCTTCTCGTCCTCGAGCATGATGCCGACTATGCGGGCCTTCCTGTTGAGCCCTATACCCAGCTCGCCTATGGAGCTGGCGTTCCTGGCATAGACCTCGCCCAGCTCGCGCTTGAGGTCCCCGGAGGCGGCCATCTTCCTGGCCTTCCTCTCGGCGTTCCTCACGGTGGTCTCGAGGACCTTGGCCTCCTTGCCTCCGGAGATGTCCGTGATGAAGCCCTTGCTGACCTCACAGACAATCGGCTCCTTGATGATGACCTCGCCCTTCTCGACGACTATGGAGCCGTCGAAGGCTATGGTCCCCTCGGACGCTCCGAGGGCGGGGGAGACGTAGACCTCGCCCGCGGGGAGGTTCCCGCCCTTCCCCGGCTTGCTGAAGTCGCCGTTGTCCGACTTCCCCTTCCTGCCCTTGATGCCGATGGTGACGTCCGTCCCCCCGGGCGCGGTGACCCTGACGGATTCCGCCCCTTCCATGAGCTTGACTATGCGCTTGCAGTCCGCGCGCATGCGCGTGTAGTCTATGGGCACGGTCCTGGAGAACATGTCGACCGTGACCCCGGGTGACCAGAACGACCTCGAGACCTTCCCCTCGAAGAGGACATCGAAGTAGTGGTCGTACCTCGCCTTGCCCTTCCCCTTGTACCCGTGCTTCATGCCGAAGCTGTCCTTGCCGAGCCTGTCCGCGCTCGTCGAGATGAGTATGTCGGGTTCCGAGGTCATCGCCTTGATGACCCCTTCCTCTGCGTGGTCGTACTGCCCCTTCTCCCTCTGGACGAGCATGAGCGGCTTCGCGTCGAGCTCGAGGGCCGCATCGAACAGGGACATGGAGATCTGCATGACCTCCTCGTTCGGGTTCGTTATGATCATGACCTCCTCGCCCTTCTTCGTGGCGAGGACCTCGACCATAGCGGCCATGGCGGCCTTCCTCAGGGACGGGGGATAGGCCTTCCCCCGTGCGAAATCGATTGCCTGTGACATCGGCCAGTGGAAGGCGGGCAACGCACTTAAGTCTTCACGAGCGACGCGCGCGGGGGCGGGCATCCTGGGCAAACGATAAATGGAGATGCGGCCGATATGTCCGCCATGTTCGGCCTAGGTGGTTCGGGCGAGGTGAGCGGCAAGGTCGACGTCTGCATAGTCGGCGCCGGACCCGCGGGGATGACCGCAGCGGTCTACGCCGCGAGGAAGATGCTCTCGGTCGCGGTGGTCGCGAAGGACGTCGGAGGGCAGGTCTCGTGGACCCAGGGCATCGAGAACTACATGGGGTTCCAGTTCATCACGGGCAAGGAGCTCGTCGCCAAGTTCGAGGAGCAGGTCCGACAGTTCCCCGTGACCGTCGTCACCGACGAGGTCGTCGGGATGCAGGTCAAGGGGAAGGATTTCGTGCTGAGCACGAAGGGTGGCAGGGCGATCGAGGCGAGGTGCGTCATAGTCGCCTCGGGCAAGAGGCCGCGCCCGCTCGGGGCGCCAAACGAGAGCAGGCTTATTGGGAGGGGCGTATCGTACTGCGCCACCTGCGACGGACCGTTCTTCAAGGGGAAGGACGTCGCGGTCATAGGCGGAGGGAACTCGGCCGTCCAGGCGGCCGTCGAGATGTCCCGCATAGCGAAGAAGGTCTACATCGTCTCGAGGAGCCCATGGAGGGCCGACGGGATGGTCGCAGACGCAGCGGCCAGCATCACCAACATAGAGTCGAGGACGAGGTACGCGGTCGAGGACATCCTCGGAGACGACAGGGTCGACGGTCTCCGGATCAGGGAGATGACCACCAAGGAGGTCACCGACCTCAAGGTCCAGGGGGTCTTCCTCGAGATAGGGCTCGAACCGAACACCGGCTTCGCCCGCGGCATGCTCGCGCTCAACGGCTACGGTGAGGTCATGGTCGACTGCGAGGGCAGGACCAACGTCAAGGGCATATTCGCGGCCGGGGACGTGACGCAGGTCCGGGACAAGCAGATAGTCGTGGCTGCCGGAGAGGGGGCGAAGGCCGCCCTCAGCGCCTACGAGTACCTAACGGCCCTCTAGCACCGCTTGTCGAGGTACGTCGTGGGCACCGTCGCCTTCACGAGCTTCTGGTCGTAGGACGCCAGCAGCGACTTGATGCCGTCCTTGACGGACTTCTCGAGGGGCGGGGGCTTGTGCTCCGAGAGAATCCTCCGGACCTCCTTCCTCGCCAGGGTCGTGATCGGCTCCTCCTTCGACTCGGGGGCCCTCGGCTGCATCGCGATCTTCGGCAGGAGGTTCTCGGACCTGAAGTGCCTCAGGGTGTGCGGGTCCTTCATGAAGTAGCCGCCCGGACCGACCCTGGATATGGCCTCGAAGGCCATGGTCGCGTCGTTGACGGCTATGCCCTTCCACGCCCTCAGGAGGTTCCTCCAGAGCTCGCAGTCGACCACGATCTGCTCCAGGGACTCGCACCCTGACCTCTCGAACCCGCCTATGCCGACGACCTGGTCGGCGCCTGCGAGGACGGGCAGCATCCCGCTTATGGCCTTCTGGTAGCCTATCTCGTAGCCCGGGCAGCAGCCCGATGCCGCGACCCCGCCAACCTGCGACGGCAGGCGGTACCTGAGAGCCATCTGGCAACCTGCAGCGTTGATGAGCGCCCCCTCTGTCGAGCCTGACAGGAAGACCCCGGTCCTCATGTCCATCGGGCCGGACTCCGAGCTGTAGAGTATCGGAGCCCCTGGGGACGCCATCTGCGAGACGCAGTTCCCGGCGAGGACCTCGGCGTTCACGAGCGTGACGGTCCCGGCCAGCGTGACCGGCGAGACGGACCCGGAGATGGCCATGGACAGGTGGACGACTGGCAGGCCGGCCCTTGCGAACTCGACCACGGCATCTATGTCGCCCTCCTCGAACCTGAGGGGCGTGATCGGAGTGTGCGTGATGGAGATGATCGGCCTCTTCCTGAGCTCCTCCTCCCCGCCCGCGATGATCGCCGCGGCCTCGATCTGGAACCTAGCGTCCTCGACCGAGCCGGCCCCGTGCTGGACGTGCTTGCCGGTGTGGAAGATGGAGGCGACGAACTCGTGGTTGTTCGAGACATCGGGGGGAAGGTCGGTCGCGACGACCTCGGGCCAGTACAGGTCGACCTCGGGCATCGCGTCGCACACGAGGGTGAGCTCGATCAGGTCGTAGACGGTCGACTTCCTCCTGCTCTGCGTGTTGATATCCCACACGTCGGTGGGCTGGCCGTCGTTGCATCCGTAGACCCTCCCGGTGGCCGGAAGAGGGAGGTCGTGCGCCTTGTCCCTGGCGGCCATGACGAACTCCTTGGGGGCCTTGGCCAGACACTCCATAACGAAGCGCTCTGGAATCTTGACAATCTGAGACGGTTCGTCCACCGTCGCCCCGTGGTCCTTGAACATCTTCAGGACCTGCGGGCTGGTCACCTTGACCCCGACCTGCTCGAGTATCCTGATGGACTCGGAGTGCACCTGCTCTTCCTGCTCACTGGTCAACGGTCTGAACGAGGCCTTTGACAAACTATCCTCCTAACCGCTACGTGTGATTCATTCCGGATATAAAAACCCGGGAGGCGGTCCAGGGGATGTGGAGGCTCACTCCGTGAACCTCTCGACCGCCTTCTCCTCGAGCCTCCGGGACCTGCGCCTGACGGCCTCGCGGCTCCGGCGCTCGTCCTCCTCGGTCTCGAGGATCAGGCCAGGGACCTCGGTCGGCTTCCCCTCCGAATCCAGAGCGACAATCGTCAGGTAGGATGAGCCAGTGTGCCTCACGATGCCGGTCCTCGGATCCTCCGCCTCCACCCTGACGCCGACTTCCATCGACGTCCTCCATACGGCGTTGACATTGGCCTTGAGGGTCAGGAGGTCGCCGACATGGACTGGCGACAGGAAGTGCATCCTGTCGACGGACGCGGTGACCACGTTCGTGCGTGCGTGCTTAGTCGCAGAGACATATGCTATCTCGTCGACCGTCTTGAGTATGGTCCCTCCAAAGACGTTGCCAGCGATGTTCGCATCCTGGGGCATCATGACCCTGGCCACAACTGCCTTCGACTCGGAGACCTTCCGGCTTTCCCTCGCCATGCGTCCACCAATCCAATCGGCCTACTGCCCCGGCGGCGGTGCCGGGGGCGGCGGGCCCTGCGGCGGGGGTGCGTAATACCCTGGCTGCACCGGCTGCATCGGCGGCATCGGGGCGGGCTTCCTCCGCCTCATCAGCAGTAGTATGGCAACGACCGCGGCGACTGCCACCGCGATGCCTATTCCCGCGATCAGCAGCAGCGAGCTGACCCCCGAACCCTTCGTTGAGAAATCGGTCAGTTTCAGGGTAGCGAGCGGGGCCGAGTCTCCGGCTTCGAACTCCTTGACCTGGGTGTAATAGCCTACATCCTCGTTGTACCAGCGCATCTCGTAGTTGCCGTCCTGGTCGGTGATGGTGATCTTCATGCACGGGTACATCGTCCCGTCGACGTCGACATCGTCCAGGGTCGCTGCCACCTCGATCGAGTAGACCATGACCATCTCGTCGTCGGACTCGTCCTGTATGACGCCATCGCTCCAGGTCTTGGTCGTCAGCGTGTAATTGATCTCCTCGTCCCACGAGTCGCCCGTCCCGCTCTCGTCATCGAATCCATC
>JALOTO010000071.1 GCA_025457845.1 Thermoplasmata archaeon
CCATGTCAGCAGGGCGAAGATCGGCTTCGCAGGGACCAAGGACGGGAGGTCCGTCGCGACGCAGCTCATGTCCTTCGACGCGCCCATCGAGGCGGTCACGTCGCTCACCATCCCCGACGTCACGGTCTCCGACGCCTACAGGGCCAGGCGGATGATACAGATTGGCGACCTCATCGGCAACAAGTTCAGGATCAGGGTCGCTGACCTCGACCCCGCGGTCGACGCGGCCGAGTCATGCCGGCTCGTGAGGGAGAGGCTCGACGCAGCTGGAGGCTACCCCAACTTCTTCGGTACCCAGCGGTTCGGATCCGTCAGGCCGATCACCCATCTGATCGGCAGGGACATGGTCAAGGGCGACCTGCAGGGGGCCGTGATGAAGTACGTCGCCAACCCGCTGGACGAGGATTCCGACGCCAACGACGCGCGCAGGACCCTCCAGGAGACAGGGGACTTCGAGAGGGCCTTCAGGGAGTTCCCCCAGAAGCTCACTTTCGAGAGGATGCTCATAGGGCACCTGAAGGACCACCCGGGGGACCACGTCGGGGCGCTGCGGACCCTGCCGCGGAACCTACTCATGATGTTCGTGCACGCATACCAGTCGTACCTGTTCAACAGGATGCTCAGCCAGAGGATCCGCGAAGGGCTCCCCCTCGGGGTGCCCGTGGTCGGCGACCTCGTGCTCCCCCTGACGAAGACAGGGGTCCCGGACCATGACACGCCCATACCCGTGACGGAGGACAACCTCGAGAAGGCGACCCGCAACTGCCGCGAGGGCAAGGCGTTCGTCAGCGGCCTGATCTACGGGAGCGACTCGGTCTTCTCCGACGGGAGGATCGGGGAGATCGAGCGCGCGATGGTCGAGGCGGAGGGGCTCAAGGGGAGCGACTTCGAGATCGCGACATTCTCGTTCTCCCTGAACAAGGGCTGCTATGCCACGGGGCTCCTCAGGGAGTTCATGAAGGCCGAGATCTCCAGTTACTGACCGCCGTCAGGCGGAACCGGTATAAGCGCAGCAGCCGTTCTAGCGCCCGTGATGAGGAAGGGGAAGAGGACGGTGCTCACATGCCCGCAATGCGGCTCGGCTGACCTGTACTACGAGAACGCCCTGATCACTGGCTACAAGTACCACTGCAAGAAGTGCGGATACATCGGCGCTTTCGTCATAGAGAAGGACATCGAGGAGGGCGGAGGGACCGAGAAGGCATGACCGACACGCGGATCAGGACCGCCCTCGTCCGGGAGCCTGGGGACAGGTATCGGGATTGCCTGTCGTCACACCCCCTCAGGAAGAGCATAGACGTCGCCCTGGCGAGGGAGCAGCACGCGGACTACAGGAAGGCCCTGGGCGAGCTAGGCCTCGAGGTGGTCGTCCTCCAGAGGGACGATGAGAACCCGGATTCGTGCTTCGTAGAGGACACCGCCGTCGTGCACGAAGGGAGGGCCGTCGCCTGCAGACCAGCCATGGAGAGCAGGCGGGCGGAGGTGAAAGGCATCGAGCCCGTGCTGTCGAGGTACATGCCCACGAGGCGCATCCTCGCTCCGGCGACGCTCGAGGGCGGGGACGTGGTCCACGTCCCTGGAGGGCTCATATCCGGGGTCTCGGCGAGGACCAACGAGGAGGGGGTCCGGCAGATGCAGGCCGCGCTGGATGTCGGCGTGGCGACCATAGAGGACCGTACGATCATGCACCTCAAGAGCTTCGTGAGCTACCTCGGAGGGAACAGCGTCCTCGTCACCGCACGGTTCGCCGGCCATCCCGCGCTGGAGAGGTTCGACAAGGTCATGGTGCCCGAGGATGAGGCGTACGCCGCCAACGTCCTTTCCGTGAACGGGACCATAGTAATGCCCAAGGGTTTCCCCCGGACGGAGGCAGCCATCCGTGGCGCTGGGTTCGATGTCGTGCCCCTGGGCATGACCGAGTTTCCCAAGTGCGAGGGAGCGATGACCTGCCTGTCGATACTGTTCTGAACAGGGGTCTGCCTGAGACACATCATCCTGACGGACACGGTCACGGAGAGCTCAGGCGAACATCGGGCCCGATTCCTCGAGCTTCTGGACGCCGTCGTCTAGGACCTTGGTCAGGGCCTTCTCGAAGTCGTTCATCGTCACGAAGTCCCTGTTGTCCCTAATGGCGAACATGCCGGCCTCGGTCGCGATGGCCTTGATGTCCGCGCCCGTAGCGCCGTCCGACCTCGATGCGAGCTCCTCCGCGTTGAGGCTCTCGTCGAGGTTCATCCGCTTGGTGTGGATCTTGAATATCTCGAGCCTGGCCTCGTAGTTCGGGATCGGGATCTCTATGATCCTGTCGAACCTCCCGGGCCGCAGCAGCGCCTCGTCGAGTATGTCCGGCCTGTTGGTCGCGCCGATGATCTTGACGTCGCCCAGCGGGTTGAACCCGTCCAGCTCGGCCAGGATCTGCATGAGGGTCCTCTGGACCTCCCTGTCCCCGGAGGTCGCCATGTCGAGCCTCTTGGCCCCGACGCTGTCCAGCTCGTCGATGAACACGATGGACGGGGCCTTCTGCCTCGCCAGGTCGAAGAGCTCGCGGACGAGCCGCGCTCCCTCTCCGATGTACTTCTGGACGAGCTCGGAGCCCACGAACCTGATGAATGTCGCGTTGGTCTGCTTGGCGACCGCCTTCGCGAGCAGGGTCTTCCCCGTGCCCGGCGGGCCCACCAGCAGCACGCCCTTCGGCGGGTCGATGCCGACCTTCTTGTAGAGGTCCGGCCTGAGCAGCGGGTCCTCGACGGCCTCGCGTATCTCGACGATCTGGTCCTGCAGGCCGCCGATGTCCACGTAGCTCGTCTCGGGCTTGGATATGATCTCCGCGCCGACGACCACTGGATCGAGCGACGGGGGGAGGACTCCCATGACGGCTAGGGTCTGCTTGTTGAGTGCGACCCTTGCGCCGGCCTCCAGCAGTTCGGGTGAAACGTAGTCGGATGTGCTCACGACGAAGTCCGGGCCGGTTGAGCTCTTTACAACTACCCTACCGTCGGCCAGCACGTCCTTGATCTGTCCGATGATCAGCGGGGGTGCTTTGAGCCTCTCCAGCTCCGCCTTGAGCCGCTTCTGCTCCTTCTGGAGCCTTATCAGCTCCCCCTCCACGAACCTCTTCTCGCCCTCTACGCGGCGTGCCTCCTCTACGAGCTCGAGGTTCCGCTCCTCTAGGACGGATACCTTCTTCTGTATCTCCTCGATTATATCGGTGGGTTGGGTCTGTTCCAAATCAGTGCACCCCTTTGGTCCTCGGCGAGATGGCGAGCTGGAATAATATAGGGTTAAATACTCTATTTATCCTTTGCTGACTGCCATCAGATGTGTGATTCTCATGCTCTGCGAGATGTGCGGAAAGCAGGTCACCTTCTGCAAGAAGGTGACGATAGAGGGAGTACTTCTTGATGTCTGCGCCGAATGCGCAAAATTCGGCAACGAGGCGAAGAAGGCGCCCGTCAAGGAAGAGACAGCCCCGAGGCCCTTGATTACGCAGAGGTTGGAGCAGCGGGAGAGGAGGGGCAAGCCCCGCGACGTCCTCGAGAAGGTCGAGCGCGAGGAATTGGTCGATGACTATCCCGCCCGCATACGCAACGCCCGCTCGAAGGCGGGCATGACCCAGAAGGACCTCGCGATGAAGATCAACGAGAAGCTCACGGCCCTCAGCAAGATAGAGACGGGTGACATGCGCCCTGACGAGCGGATGATCGGCAAGCTAGAGAAGGAGCTGGGCATCGTCCTCAAGGAGAAGGTGGCCCAGATCCAGGTGGCGAAGGCCACTGGCTCGCGCACGCTGACGCTCGCAGACGTGATAAAGATACAGAAGGAATGAGACTCCTCATTGGGACGGGACGTCCCTTCCGAGGACCTCTGTCGCCGCACGGTCGATGTAGGAACCCTCGACCGGGATACCGTAGTCGCAGGCGACCAGGAGCGCCGCTGGCTCGACGTCTATCCCGAGCATCTCCTGCTTCCTGTTGACCTTGGACACGACCTCCCTCTTCGGGACGGCTTTGGCCTTGACTATCCTCTCGACGATCTCGGAGAACAGGTCCTTGGCGGCCGACGCTGCCCGCGCCTCCTGGAAGATGTCCTTCGACGGCCGATAGTCGATCGGGACTTCGACGGTGGAGAAGTCGAACTTGGGAACGAGGCTCCCGTTCCGCTTCTCTATGAGCCCGCCGCTGACCCCGAGGTCCAGTAGCTTCTGGGCGTCCTTCGGTGAGAACCATCTGAGGTCCATAGATGCCGAGAAAACGAACTCGCGCTCGGTCAGGAGGTCCTTCCCCTTCCTCCTGAACAGGACTGCAATGCTCCTCTCTATCTCACTCATCCCCATCCAAACCCCTGACGTCGTCCGTTACTAGATAGTCCGCGCCGAGCGACTCGATGCGCCCGCGCTGAGCTATCGGTGCGAAGACTCCCAGGGTGAACCCGAGTTCCCGTTTCGCCTTGGCTCCTTCCTCGGCGAGTTCGAGCGGGACGAGCATCTGGTCGATACCGATGTCCTTCACGTCCCGAGCAAGATCGAGGAGGGCTCTGCCAGCAATCTGTGGGTCAGAACCCGAGATCCCATCCCGGAAATCTACTTTGAAGGTAATGTTCTCCGAGAGCTTAAATGCTCCTCTCAGGTCGTCGAGGCTTATGATCGTGGCGGAACCTATCGCCGCGCGCTCCGCTCCCGTCATCAGCACGTCGATGATGTTCGCCCCCGCGCGGACACCGCCCTCGTAGATGGTGGGCATCTCGTCGCAGACGGCTTGCGCGATGTCGAGCTGCGGCTTGTTCTTCGTCACGCCGTCCTCGTCCGCGAGATATACGCGTTCGTACTCGTCGGCGAGACCGGAGACCAACTGCTTGATCGACCTGCGGTTGTGGGGGCGGGACAGCAGGGTCCTGCCCTCCAAGAGAAGACGGGGAACTATCTCCATGGTAAGGCCGGCGAACGGGTAATGGGTAGATAAAGAGTGCTGCGGTCGTCCCCTCCAGTGGCGCGGACGGAGGCTGCACGACCACACCAAGGGGCACGTGTGTGGACCTTTCTCTTGTGCAGTAATGCTTATATAGAAGCTCTAACATATACGAATCCCCGACCCGAAAAGACAGGCCCGGGGCCTGGTAATCCAGATTGTATGAAGTGGAGGTTATGAGATGATCGGACAGACACCCGTTCTAATCCTCAGGGAAGGAACGAAGAGAGAGAAGGGCAAGGGCGCACAGTTCGGCAACATCACTGCCGCCAGGGCGATAGCCGATGCCGTCAGGAGCACCCTCGGACCGAGGGGCATGGACAAGATGCTCGTCGACAGCATGGGCGATGTCGTCATCACCAACGATGGCGTGACGATCCTCAAGGAGATCGATGTCGAGCACCCGGCCGCGAAGATGCTCGTCGAGGTCGCGAAGACCCAGGACGAGGAATGCGGGGACGGGACGACGACCGCGGTCGTGTTCGCGGGAGAACTCCTGAAGAAGGCCGAGGGGCTCATAGAGCAGAACGTCCACCCGACCGTCATATCCGGCGGCTTCAGACTGGCGGCCATCCGCGCACGCGAGGTGCTGGATGATGTCGCGATGAAGGTCGACCCGAGTGACAAGAACGCCCTCCTGGACATCGCGCGCACCGCGATGATATCCAAGAGCGTCGCATCATCGAGGGACCTGCTCGCCGAGGTCGCTGCAAAGGCTGTCCTCGCCGTCGCCGAGAAGAAGGCGGATGGCAGCTGGAGCGTCGACGACGACAACATCCAGATCGTCAAGAAGCAGGGCGGCTCGATGGACGACACCAAGATGATCTCCGGCATCATCGTCGACAAGGAGGCAGTGCACCCGGCAATGCCCAAGAAGGTCCAGAAGGCGAAGATCGCACTCGTGGACTCCGCTCTCGAGATCAAGAAGACCGAGATCGACGCGAAGATCGAGATCACGGACCCGAGCCAGCTCCACGCGTTCCTCGATGAAGAGGAGAAGATGCTCAAGACGATGGTCGACACCGTCAAGAAGAGCGGGGCCAACGTCCTGTTCTGCCAGAAGGGCATCGACGACCTCGCGCAGCACTACCTGTCCAAGGCTGGGGTGTACGCGGTCCGCAGGGTCAAGAAGAGCGATATGGAGAAGCTCGTAAAGGCCACCGGCGCCAACCTCGTCACCAAGCTCGACGACCTGAAGGCGGACGACCTCGGGGTCGCCGAGATCGTCGAGGAGCAGAAGATCGCCGACGACAGGATGACATTCGTCACCGGCTGCAAGAACCCCAAGGCCGTCAGCATCCTGATAAGGGGCGGGACTGAGCATGTCATCGACGAGATCGACAGGTCGCTCAACGACGCCATCAGCGTAGTCGCGGTCGCGGTCGAGGACGGCAAGCTCGTCACCGGCGGCGGCTCGACGGCGATAGAGATCGCCATGAAGCTCAGGGACTACGCGGCATCCATCGGCGGCAGGGAGCAGATCGCCATCGATGCGTTCGCGAGCGCGCTCGAGGTCATACCCACGGCACTCTCCGAGAACGCCGGTCTGGACCCGATCGACGTGCTCATAGAGCTCAGGCAGGCCCACAAGGCCGGCAAGACCTTCGCCGGGATCAACGTGTTCACTGGCAAGATCGTGGACATGAAGAAGGAGAAGGTCCTGGAGCCGATACGCGTCGGGAGGCAGGCCATAAGCTCTGCCACTGACGCAGCGGTCATGATCCTGAGGATAGACGACGTCATAGCGTCGAAGGGCGGCTCGGCGGGCAGGGGCCCACCGGGCGGGCCCGGCGGCGACATGGGCGCCGACATGGACTGAACGGGAAAGACTTCAAGAAACCCTTTACCTTAACTTCTTTGGACCTTTGAATCGGGCCAACAGGCTCGACGGTCGCGCGCTGGAGGCGATGGACACGCCGGACAAGGAGACGACGGAGGCGGAGGGAGCCGAGGGGCCGGAGACATGCGAGGAGCCCGCCAGGCAGGAGCCTGCGCCGACCGATGCGGCCGCGGCAAGGGTCGCGGAGCTCACCGACGACCTCGTCAGACTGCAGGCCGAGTTCGAGAACTACAAGAAGCGCGTCGACAGGGAGACCGCCCTGAGGACGAAGCAGGGCGTGGAGAAGGTGGTCGCCGACCTGCTGCCGCTGCTCGACGCCTTCGACAAGGCGATCGATGACGCGAAGGGGAACGGGGACCCCGCAAGCCTGAGGAAGGGGCTGGACAGCCTGCACAGGCAGCTCCTCCAGGTGCTCAAGGGACTAGGCCTCCGGGAGATCCGGACCGACGGGAAGCTGGACCCCTTCGAGCACGAGGCGATGATGAGGCAGGAGACGTTGGACGCCGAGGACGGAGAGGTCCTCGAAGTGTTCCAGAAGGGTTACGCCCTGGGACCCAAGGTCATCAGGACCGCGAAGGTCAAGGTGGCGAAGGTCCCGGAGCCGGAAATCACAGCTCACGATACACAGGAATCAGAGAAGGACGAAGACGAGACAGAGGAGGATTGAATCACATGGCTGAGTCAAAGGGCAAGATAATCGGTATAGACCTCGGAACGAGCAACTCGGCGGCGGCGGTGATAGAGGCCGGCAGGCCCACCATCATCCCGAGCGCCGAGGGAACGAGCCTCGGCGGGAAGGCATTCCCTTCCTACGTCGCGTTCACCAAGGACGGGCAGATGCTCGTCGGCGAACCGGCCAGGAGGCAGGCGGTATCCAACCCGGAAGGGACCGTGATGGCCATCAAGAGGAAGATGGGCACGGACCATGTGACGCGGATCTACGGGAAGGAGTACACCCCGCAGCAGATTTCGGCGTTCATCCTGCAGAAGATCAAGCGCGACGCCGAGGCGTTCCTCGGCGGCAAGGTCGAGAAGGCGGTCATTACAGTTCCGGCCTACTTCAACGACAACCAGAGGCAGGCCACGAAGGACGCTGGGACCATAGCGGGGCTGGAGGTCGTCAGGATCATCAACGAACCGACGGCGGCCGCCCTCGCTTACGGACTCGACAAGGGCGCGAAGGAACACAAGATCATGGTCTTCGACCTTGGCGGCGGTACCCTCGACGTGACCATAATGGAGTTCGGCCAGGGGGTCTTCGAGGTCATCTCGACGAGCGGCGACACTCAGCTCGGCGGGACGGACATGGACAACGCCCTCGTCGACTACAT
>JALOTO010000072.1 GCA_025457845.1 Thermoplasmata archaeon
GGCCAAGTCCCAGATACTCAGGTACATGGCCCAGCTCGCGCCCAGGGGCATCTACACATCCGGCAAGTCCTCATCCGCGGCGGGCCTCACGGCGGCCGCCGTGAAGGACGAGTTCGGCGAGGGCAGGTGGACCCTCGAGGCGGGCGCGCTCGTCCTGGCGGACAAGGGCCTGGCCTGCATCGACGAGCTGGACAAGATGAACGACCAGGACCGGTCCAGCATCCACGAGAGCCTCGAGCAGGGGACGATCTCGGTCGCCAAGGCCGGCATCACCGCGACCCTGCAGTCCAGGTGCGCTGTGCTCGGCGCCGCCAACCCCAAGTACGGAAGGTTCGACGAGAGCAGGAGCGTCGCCGAGCAGATCGACCTGCCGCCTGCACTGCTCTCCAGGTTCGACGCGATATTCACGATGACCGACAGGCCGGACAGCGAGGTCGACAGGAACAAGGCCGCGCACATCCTGAAGGTCCACAGGAGGGGCGAGCTGAGGCAGCACGACTCCCCGGAGAAGGTCCCGTCCGAGCTCAACGCGGTGGAGATCCTCAAGGAGGGCGAGAGCCTCGTTCCGGCGATGGACCGTGACTTCCTGAGGAAGTACGTCGCTTTCAGCAAGCGCATGATCCCGATAATGAGCGATGACGCGATGCGGACGCTCGAGAAGTACTATGTGGACATCAGGAAGATGGGCGAGGGCGAGAACGCATCGGTGCCCATCACCGCGAGGCAGCTCGAGGCGCTCATACGTCTATCGGAGGCCAGCGCGAGGGCGCGCCTGAACCCGCTGGTGATGGCCGAGGATGCCGCACGGGCGATCAAGATCGTCGAATACTACCTGGGCAAGGTCGCCAGCGAGGGCGGCAGGCGAGACATAGACCTGATCGCGACCGGCACCAGCAAGAGCCAGCGCGAGCAGATATACGTCCTGAGGAGCCTCGTGCAGCAGCTCTCCGACGAGCGGAGGGGCGTCAGCATGGAGGAGCTGGTCCAGAAGGCCGTCTCCGAGAACATCCCCGAGGACCGGGTCAGGGCGCTCCTGAAGAGGCTGAGCGACGCAGGCGAGGTCTACTCGCCTCAGCCAGGCTACTACAAGCTCGCGAGCGAGGAGCGCATCGGATGATCGTGGTCAAGGGGTACAGGAAGGGGTCCGAGTTCCTCGTCGCCGCGGCCGACGAGTGCCTCCTCGGCAAGACCTTCAAGTCGGACGGGCTGACGATCACCGTGTCCGAATCGTTCTACAAGGGGGAGCGCTGCGACGAGGAGGGCCTCGTCAACAGGCTCAGGATGGCCACGATGGCGAACCTCGTCGGCGAGGAGACCGTCGCGGCCGCGGTCAAGCACGGCATGGTCGACGCCGATTGCGTCCTGAGGATCGGGGGCGTTCCGCACGCTCAGATGGTGAGGATGGTCTGAATGTTCTGCGTCGAGTGCGGTAAGGAGGGCGAGTTGGTAGGTTCCCTGTGCAAGGAGTGCTATGCCAGGAAGCGCGTGCACGCATCGCTTCCGGACCACGTCAATGTCATCCTGTGCGCCCACTGCTCCTCCACGCTCTCCGACGACAAGTGGGTGGACATCGGCTCGGTGAGGGAGGCGGCCGAAGCCGCGGTCAAGCGTGCCGTCGAGCTGCCCAAGGGGATCAGGCTGGCGCAGCTGAGCCTCTCGCTGACGGAACTAGATGAGAGGAACATGGACGCAAAGGTCACGCTCGTGCTGGAGTCAGAGGGGATGACCTTCGAGAGGGAGCTCGCGACCACCATCCGCCTGAAGCGCGGCTCGTGCACCGAATGCTCCAAGCAGCAGGGCAACTACTACGAGGCGATCCTCCAGCTCAGGGGCGACGACCGGGCGTCCTCGGAGGAGCCTCTGAGCGCCATGGAGAAGCGCATCCGGGACCGGGTCGCATCCATGAGGAGGAAGGACCGCGGGGTCTTCTTCAGCAAGGTCCTGAAGGTCAAGGGCGGCCTGGACTTCTACTTCAGCACGACCCAGGTCGCGAAGACCCTCGCCAGGGAGATACAGGAGTCCACGTGCGCCGAGTTCAAGGAGAGCTCGAGCCTGTGGGGCCAGAAGGACGGCGAGGAGATCTACCGCATGACGTTCCTGGTCCGTCTGCCCTCCTTCGGGAAGGGCGACATCGTGACCTACTCCAAGCGCGCGTACTACGTCAGGGGGCTGTCCAGGGGCGTGCTTCACGGCATAGACCTCGCCAACGGGGAGGAGAGGTCGATCCGCCTCAAGGAGCACGACGAGTGCGCCCTGACCGTCTCCAAGGACCAGGTGATGAGGGCGGTGGTCGTGCACGAGAGCGACAGGGAACTGCAGGTGCTCGACCCCGAGACGATGGCGACGGTCGAGCTCAGGAAGCCCGCGGGCTTCGTCCGGAACGGGGAGCAGATACGCCTCGTCAAGACGAACCTCGGCGTGTTCGTGCTCAGCGACAGCTGGTAATCGAGGGGGGCGCGCCGCGTCCCATCAAAAGGCATTAATCCTCTCTTCCCATTCGGTGGCCCGAGGTAGTGATCATGGTCACTGAGACCGACATCCAGAACGCTGTCGTCGAGCTGCTCAGGAAGACCGTGGTGAAGCTCCCGGCCGACGTCGAGCAGGCCATAAGGAAGGCCTACGCGACGGAGACCGACGAGGTCCCGCGGATGCAGCTCAAGGCGATAATAGACAACATAGAGCTCGCGGAGAAGATGAACACGCCCATGTGCCAGGACACCGGCGTGACGATATTCTACGTCACCCTGCCGAGGAACTGCGGCGTGAACGTCGAGAAGGGCATCGTCGAGGGCGTCAGGAGGGCGACGAAGGAGGTCCCGCTGAGGCCCAACGCCGTGCACCCGCTCACGAGGAAGAACCCGGGAGACAACGTCGGCGAGAGGATGCCGTACATCAACTGGAAGTTCGCCGACCAGGAGCACATAGAGATCACCGTCATGACCAAGGGCGCAGGCTCGGAGAACATGAGCCAGCTCGCGATGCTGACGCCGTCCGCGGGCCTGAAGGGGGTCAAGGAGTTCGCACTCAACACCCTGCTGAGGGCCGGAAGCAACCCCTGCCCGCCGACCATAATCGGCATGGGGATAGGTGGCTCGGCCGACATCTCGATGAAGCTCGCGAAGGAGGCCCTGCTGCGCCCGCTGGACGTGCGCCACAAGGACCCCGAGATCGCCAAGCTGGAGACCGAGCTGTTCGAGGCGATCAACATGCTGGGAGTGGGCCCGATGGGCCTCGGCGGCAAGACCACGATGCTCGGCCTGAACATCGAGTACGCATACTGCCACACGGCGAGCCTGCCTGTCGCGATCAATGTGCAGTGCTGGGCCGGGAGGCGCGGCACCGTCAAGATACACCAGGACGGGAAACTCGAGTTCCCGACCCACAAGGGGTGACCAAGATGCCCAAGACACTCAAGACACCGTTGGCGGAGAGCGACGTCAGGGCGCTGAAGGCCGGCGAGACGGTCTACCTCACCGGGACCTTCTACACCGGGAGGGACGAGGTCCACATACACGCCCTCGAGGCCCTCGAGAAGGGGAAGAAGGTGCCTGTCGAGTTCAAGGGCGCCGCCCTGTTCCACTGCGGGCCCATAATGAGGAAGAAGGACGACCAGTGGGAGGCGGTGGCCGCAGGGCCGACCACCTCGTCCAGGATGAACTCGCTCGAGCCGCAGTTCATAGAGAAGTTCAGGCCCGGCGCGATCATAGGCAAGGGCGGGATGTCACAGCCCACGGTCGACGCGATGAAGAAGTTCGGCTGCGTCTACCTCGCCATAACGGGCGGGGCGGCCGTCCTCGCGGCGAAGGGGATCAAGAAGGTCCACGGCGTCGAGTGGTACGAGCTGGGCATGCCAGAGGCCATATGGATCATGGAGGCCGAGAACTTCGGCCCGCTCACCGTCGCCATCGATGCCCACGGGAACAGCCTGTTCGCGGACGTGGCGACCAAGATCAAGGAGAACGAGATCAAGGCGAGGGAGAGGCTGGGGCTGAAGTAGTCCGGCGCGAGGGCGCGGCCGCTACGGCCCACCCTTGTCCTTCCCCGGGAGCTCGGGGACGGTCCACCCCTTCTCCTCCTTCTTGGCGGGTGCCGCCTCCTGGGACTCCTCCTGGTCGTACACGGCGGGAGCCTTGTCCGGTGCCTCGAAGGTCCTGATCCTGAGCATGACGGCGAACGCCAGCATGACTATTGTCAGGAGCAACGCCAGTATCATCATCGAATGTGCCAGGTCGAAGCCGAAGATGAAGCCGCCGAAGCTCTCCCTGGTCGGGTCCATGGTGATGTTGTAGAGGTTCGTGGGGTCGTCCCCGGTTATGACCACGGGGCCGAACTCTATGGGCTTGTAGCCTTCCATGGAGAGGCGGATGGTGTAGTTCCCTGCTGACACCCCGGTGAACTGGAACTCGCCGTTGATGTTGGTGATGGTCGTCCGCTGGTTCGGTTCGGCATCGACTATCGCCACCGTGACCCCCGCGAGCGGGTCGAGGCTGGCCGAGTCTAGGACGGTCCCCCTCAGCCCTCCCGGGAGACCGACGAGCACTATGTCGAGCCTGACCTCGGTCCCCCTCGGGATCACGACGCCTGGCACGGTGGTCGTTATGTATCCTTCCAGGGTGGCCGTCACGGTGTAGGAGCCGGCCGAGATGTTGCGAATGGTGTACTCGCCCTCGAGGGACGAGTTGGCGCTGAAGTTGGTGCCCTCGACGACGATGTGCGCCCCGACCAGCAGGAGGGTCCCGGCCTTCACCACGCCGTACAGGCTTGTGGGCTTCTCGTCGAGGAGTATGTCCACCCCTTCCGTCGTGGCGTTCGCGACGACCACGACGCCATCGACAGTGGTGGAGTTGAAACCGGCGAGGGACGCGGTCAGGGAGTAGGTCCCAGCCGGCAGGCTGGGGATCCGGTATGTCCCGTTCGCGTCGCTGAGGACGGTGATGGTCACCTCCCCGACTATCGCGGCGACCTGTGCGCCGGCGAGGACCTCGTCGGTCGTGGAGTGCAGGATCCGTCCAGTGATCTGGCCCGTCTGCGATGTCATGTAGAAGTTGACGAACTGGAATCCTCCGGTCTCCAGCGTGGTCACCTTGGACTGGTCCACGTACCCGGCCGCGCTCACCGTCACCGAGTGGGTCCCACCAGGGAGCCCCTCCAGCTCGTACATCCCTTCCGCTGTGGTGTTGTTGTAGTAGCCCAGCGCCGCGATGTAGACGGTCGCTCCTCCGATCGGCCCGTCCGCGTCGCTGACCTGCCCGAAGATTATCCCGCCACTCACCACCAGGGTCAGGGCGGTCACGTTGTTCGGGGTGACGACGACGCCTGTCACGGGTGCTGGGTCGTAGGCCGTCTTCTCGGCCCACACGTCGTAGGATGTCCCGTTCGAATCGGCGAGCAACCCCGTGATGTAGACCTGCCCGGTACTGTTCGATATCCAGCTCGACGCGTTCCCGGCCAGGTTCACGACGGCGTCCTTCATGATGCGGCCGACATCGTCGGTCACGGTCGCGAGGATCCCGCCCGTGTAGCCGCTGGCCAGAACAGCCGCTGGCATGCCGGGCTCGATCTCGTCCTGAGACCCTGCAATCGAGAATGCGAGGACTAGCGTGATTCCGAGGAGGGCGACCCTGGCCCCATCCCCGAAGGTGGGGGCTCCGCGTGCCATCTGTAACAGCCTTCTGTGCCAATCACATCGACCGGATAAATACGTTTGCCGGTCTTCGTCATGGGCCACTTTCGCGTTCCTGGCTCGACACCTATTAATACGCACGGAGGATAACAGAGCAGGATTCACGGTCGTCACCCATGATGCACAAGGCCAAGGAGAGGAGGAGCACGGAGGAGGTCATGTCCCTCCTTCATCCAGTGGTCTCAGACTGGTTCAGGGGCAAGTTCCGGGAGGTCACCGAGGCACAGGCCATGGCCGTCCCGCTCATCCACTCCCGGAGGAGCGTCCTCGTCTCGTCCCCCACAGGGTCGGGCAAGACGCTGACGGCGTTCCTGTCCATAATAAACGAGCTCGCCCTCCTGGCCCAGGAAGGGCGCCTCGAGGACAGGATCTACGCGGTCTACGTCTCCCCGCTCAAGGCGCTGGCGAACGACATCAACGAGAACCTCATGCGTCCGCTTGGGGAGATATCCTCCCTCTTCGAGGCGGAGGGCCTCACGCCCCCGCGAATCAAGGTCGGAGTGAGGACCGGGGACACGCTCCCCGCGGAGAGGCAGAGGCAGCTCAGGTCACCCCCCCACATCTTCATCACCACCCCCGAGTCCCTGTCCCTCATACTCTCCACGCCGGTCTTCAGCAAGAAGTTCGAGTCGGTCGATTACGTCATCGTCGACGAGGTCCACGAGGTCTGCGACTCGAAGCGCGGGTCCGCCCTGTCGGTGGCCCTGGAGCGGTTGCAGTCATCCTGCAAGAAGGAACTCGTCCGGATCGGCCTGTCGGCGACGGTGGCCCCCCTTGAGCAGGTGGGAGAGTTCCTGGTAGGCAACGAGGGCGGCGTCCCCAGGGACCTCAGCATTGTCGAGGTCTATGGCCAGCGCGACCTCGACCTGTCTGTGATATGCCCGGCCAGGGACATGACCGCGCTCTCCTTCGAGGTCGTCAACTCGAAGATGTACGACATGCTGAAGGACATGATCGAGGCGCACAGGACCACCCTCGTGTTCACGAACACGCGCAGCGGCACCGAGAGCGTGGTCTACAAGCTCAAGGAGCGCGGGCTCGAGCAGGTGGGGGCGCACCACGGCAGCCTGAGCCGCGAGACCCGCCTCGAGGTCGAGTCCGCCCTCCGGGCGGGCCAGCTCAGGTCGGTGGTCTCATCGACGTCCCTGGAGCTCGGGATAGACGTCGGGTCCATCGACCTCGTCGTCCAGATCGGGTCCCCGAAGTCCGTCTCGAAGGGGCTGCAGCGCGTCGGCCGGGCGGGCCACCAGTACAAGGGGACATCGAAGGGCCGCATAGTGGTCTTCGAGAGCGACGACCTCGTCGAGTGTGCCGTCCTGTGCAGGGCGGCCCACAGGAAGATGATCGACAGGGTGACCATCCCGGAGGCGCCGCTGGACGTGCTCGCCCAGTCAATCGTCGGCCTGTCGATCGAGCGCCAATGGACTGTCGACGAGGCGCTGACGCTGCTTCGCCGGTCGTACACCTACAGGCACCTCACGCAGGACCAGCTCGGTTCCGTCCTGCGCTACCTCGGGGGCAAGGAGGAGTTCGAGGGGATCTACTCCAAGATCTGGTACGACGAGGAGAAGCGGGTGTTCGGGAGGAAGCACGGGTCGAGGATGATATTCTACCTCAACCAGGGCACCATCCCCGAGGAGGCGGACTACAAGGTCTTCTCAGAGCGCGGCTCCCTG
>JALOTO010000073.1 GCA_025457845.1 Thermoplasmata archaeon
CGCACCCGTCACCGACACCTACGCGAAGGAGATCGGGGCAGAGGGATACAGCGGCGACGCCTCCGGCGCCGTCGATGTCGCCAAGAGGCTGGTGAAGTAAGCACCAAGATATGATGAGGTGAACCACATGTCATACGGAATAAAGAAGGGAGTGAACTTCCAGATCCTCAGCGAGGACGACCTCGAGAGGATCCACTGGGGCACTCTCCACATCCTGGAGAAGACCGGCGTTCAGGTAGACAGCCCGACCTGCAGGAAGATCCTGAAGGACAACGGCTGCGAGGTAGACGAGAAGACGAGGGTCGCGAAGATCCCGTCCCACCTGGTCGAGGAGGCCCTCAACAAGAAGAAGACCGCCATAACCCTGGCGGGCAGGGACTCCAAGTTCGACGCGAAGCTCGACATGAACACGAGCTACGTGACCGCGAACGGCAACGGCGCGGTCGCCGTCGACTTCGAGACCGGCGCGAGGAGGCCGTCCACCAAGAAGGACGTGGCGAACTCCTCGAGGATCATCGACGCTCTGCCGAACGTGCACATCCACTGGCCGATGGTCAGCTCGACGGACATGCCCGCGGGCGCCGTCCACCTGCACGACCTGGACGCATCGATCAACAACACCCAGAAGCACGTCATGTACGAGACCGCGGTCACCATCTCCGACGCCAAGCACCTGGTCGAGATGGGCTACATAGCCGCGGGCGGCGAGAAGCAGTACAGGCAGAGGCCGATAACCTCCTGCCTGCAGTGCACCTACGCCCCTCTGCAGCACGACGCCGGCGTCATGGACGCGAGCCTCGAGCTGGCCAAGAGCGGGGTCCCGCTGGTCTTCTTCGGAATGCCCCAGCCTGGCGCGACCGGACCGGTCACGCTCGTCGGCTCGCTCGTCGTCGGCAACGCCGAGGTACTGAGCGCCCTGACGATGACCCAGCTGGCACACCCCGGCTCGGCAATCATCTACGGCATGGGCAACGCCCCGCTGGACCCGAGGTCCACGATCAGGGCGGGCGGCAGCCCGGAGCACGCTCTCTCGTCCGCTATGGCGACCGAGCTCGCACACTACTACGGCATGCCGAGCTGCGTCGGCGTCTCCGCGACGGCGAAGCAGCCGGGCGACCAGGCCGTGTTCGAGTACTACACCGGCCTCGCTGGACCGCTGCTCGCGGGCGCGGACCTGATGTGCGGCGTCGGCCTGCTCGAGGACTCGAGCTGCCTGTACTATGAGCAGATCGTGATCGACAACGAGATCGCTGGCGCGATCGCCAGGCTCATAAGGGGCGAGTGGGCGGACGACGTCACGATGGCGCTCGACGTCATCCAGAAGGTAGGCCCAGGCAAGGACTTCCTCGCGCAGAGGCACACGGTCGCCCACATGAGGGAGGAGCTCTTCATGCCCGAACTCGTCGACAGGCGCTCGTACGACGCGTGGTCGCAGGACGGCTCGAAGAGCCTCGTGCAGAAGGCGAGGGACAAGACCAAGAAGATCCTCGCGACGCACACCGTGCCCGGCATGGACAAGGACACCCAGGCCAAGCTCGACGCCATCATCAAGAAGGCGGAGAAGCCAGTCTGGGGCGGCGAGTCCAAGGTCTACTAGGCCGAAACCATACACCATCGGCCGGCCGAAAGGAGATTAGGCCGGCCGAGCTACGCATTTTTCAACTCTCCCCACCGGACGGGGTCCGGAGAAGCCAGACTCACTCTCATCAAATGGGGGAACCACAAGATGGTCAACAGCATACCCGTCACCTGCAGACGCAACGTCCTCGACGACCACGGCGTCGGACTGATCAACCGCGGCGCCATCGAGATCCTCGAGAGGACCGGTGTCGCCGTAAGGAGCGAAAAAGCGCAGAAGATGCTAGCGGACGCGGGCTGCGACGTGGACAAGAAAAGCGCCATCGTCAAGTTCCCCGAATCGCTGGTCCTGGAGATGTCCAGGAAGAACGACCGCTGCGTCACGTTCTACGGGCGCACGCGCAAGCACGACGCCAAGCTGGACGGCGAGCACACGTACGTGTGCAGCGACGGCAACGGGACCATGGCGCTCGACTTCGAGACGAGGCAGCGCCGCGAATCGAAGAAGTCGGACGTCGCTCGCAGCGCGTTCATAGCCGACGCCCTCCCCGGGCACGGCGTCAACTGGCCGAACGTCACGTCCCAGGACGTGCCCGACGGCACGAGGCACATACACGACCTGCAGGCCTCGATGGAGAACACGGAGAAGCACATCACCATCGCCACTGACACCACGACGTGGGAGGTCGAGGACGTCATAGAGCTCGCCTCCGCCGCTGTCGGCGGGAGGGAGGAGCTCAGGAAGAGGCCGCACATATCGTCCATACACACGAGCTCGTCCCCGCTCGTCATAGAGGGCGAGGGGCTCGAGGCCGGGTTCGTCGCGGCGGACGCGGGCATCCCGATCTGCTTCTACGTCATGCCTGGACCGGGCGCGACCGGACCGGCCACGCTCGCGGGCGCGGTGACCGTCGGCGTCGCAGAGGCGCTCGCGGGGAACACCATCTTCCAGCTCAACAGGCCCGGCACGCCCTTCGTGTTCTCCTGCGGGATGGCCCCGCTTGACATGAAGACCTCGACCCGCGCGGGCGGCGCGCCCGAGCACGGCCTGACCTCGGCAGCGTATGCGCAGATGGCGCACCACTACGGGTTCCCGGCGCTCGTCGGCGGCTTCGTCTCCACGGCGAAGGAGCCGGACCAGCAGGCCGCGTACGACAAGTTCGCCTCCGCGCTCACGCCCATCATGGCGGGCGCGGACATGATAGCGGGCATAGGCCTTCTCGAGGACTGCAGGACCGTCTGGCTCGAGCAGCTCGTGATCGACTCCGAGATATCGAGGATCATCGGCCGCATGGCCCGCGGGATTGAGGTCACGGAGGAGGCGCTCGCCCTCGACGTCGTCCACAGGGTCGGCGTCGGCAAGGACTTCCTCGGCCAGAGGCACACCATGGAGAAGTTCAGGACCGAGCACTTCCTGCCGACCGTCACGGACAGGTCGTCCTGGGACAGCTGGGTAGCGAAGGGCTCGAAGACCACGCTCCAGCGCGCCGGCGAGGAGGTCAGGCGCATCTTCAAGGAGCACAGGGTCGAGCCGGTCAGGAGCGAGGTCGGCGAGGTCGCCGCCGCGCTCATCAAGAAGCGTACCAAGAAGTGAGCCCGGCTACTCCTTGACCGTGGAGAACACAGCACACGTCAGCGTACGCGCCACGCCCTTGACGTCGCGGAGCCTGTCTATGACCAGCTTCCCGATCTCCTCCATGTCGGCGCCGCGGACCTTCAGGAGCATGTCGTACTCCCCGGATATCATGTGGACGGCGTGGACGCCGTCCATCTCGGCGATCTCCTCGGCAGTCTCCCTCTGGGAACGGCCCTCGTGCGGGTCGAACTGGGCGAGTATGAACGCGGAGACGCCGGCTCCCAGCTGGGAGTAGTCCGGAACCGCCGTGTACTTCAGAATGACCTTCCTCTCCTCCATCCTCGCGATCCTGTCGTGGACGGTGGCCCTAGGCATGTCCAACGAGCGGGCTATCGCCTTGGTGGTCTTCCTCGAGTCCTCCATCAGCTCGCCCAGTATCGCGCGGTCCTTCTCGTCGACCATATCCGTCATAATGACGGATTTTATATATCAATATTGCCCAAAGACCGGATATATTCTGGGAAATTCATCGTAATGATGATATATCGCGCTCGACTAACCGTCACTTGCACGCCGGGAAGGCGCGCAAGAAGACACAGGTGTTGAAGAATGAGGACGCAGAGCATCACTTGGATGCCCGAGATGAAGGCAGAGAGGACGAAGCCCGCCATGGCCGCCCCTAGCCACGACACGGCGGAGGCGGCGCACGCAAGGATATCCGAGTCCGTCCTCAACCGCAGGAGCGTCTTCAAGACCGAGCGGATGCAGGCGGTCCTCAAGCTCCAGGACAAGCTGTTCAGGATCGTCAGGGACGAGATGAGCAGGGCCGGTTACCTCGAACTCCAGGCGCCGATCATAGGCCCCGCCACCGATCCCGGAATCAGGGGCGCGGGCCAGGTCTCGTTCGACTACTACGGCACCGAGTTCAAGATCATGAGCTCCATGATACTCTACAAGCAGATGGCAGCCGACACGCTCGGGAAGATCTACGCCTTCTCCCCGAACGTCAGGCTCGAGCCCCTGGCGAGCGCGGTCACGGGCCGCCACCTCGCGGAGTTCTACCAGATAGACATGGAGGAGGCCGACGGGACCATGGACAGCACCATGAGGCACGTCGAGCAGCTGATCTTCGTCGTCGCCAAGAAGGTGAAGGAGACCGCAGGCGACGAGCTCAAGGTGCTCGGAAGGAGGCTGGACGCCCCCGAGGGACGATTCAAGACATACACATACGCCCAGATGCACGCGATGGCAGAGAAGGAGGGCGTCCCGTTCAAGTTCGGTGACGAGCTCCCCTGGGAAGCCGAGGCCGCGGTCTCGAAGAAGGAGAGGTACCCGTTCTGGGTCGTGGACTATCCCACGGGCTCGAGGGGCTTCTACTACATCGAGGATCCGGACAGACCCGGCACCCTCCGCACGATGGACCTCATCTACCCAGAGGGGTTCGGCGAGGCCGGAAGCGGCGGCGAGAGGGAGTACAGGCACGATGTCGTCGCGATGAAGATGCGCGAGGGCGGCGACGACCCTGCCAAGTACAAGTGGTACATGGACATGCTCAGGGAGGGCATACGCCCGTCCTGCGGCATCGGCCTAGGGGTCGAGAGGATGACCAGGTACCTCACCGGGCAGTACTCCATAGTCGACTGCGCCCCATTCCCGAAGGTACCCGGCCTCGCATCACCGTGACCCTGTGCGCGACCGGGCCGGGACGGGGGATCAGCTATATCCCATGCTGCCCAGTGGATGATTCATGGGCAGCCCTGCAGGTCCTGACATGTCTGGCATAGAGTCTAATACCAGGTAAAACGATGTTATAGCGTCGAGCATCATCGATTCATCCGCAGCGAAGTCGCGAGGGGTGCACATGGTCAAGGTTCTTCTGGTCGACGACGAGAGGGGCGTCCTCGATACGCTCAAACTGTTCCTCGAGAGAGGCGGCATGATGGAGGTCGACTGCGCATCCTCGGCGCAGGAGGCCATGCGGACACTCGGTTCGGAACGATACGACGTGGTCGTATCGGACTACATGATGCCGGGGATGGACGGCATCGAGCTCCTGAAGACTCTGAGGAACACGGGCAACACCATCCCCTTCGTCCTCCTCACAGGAAGGGGGAGGGAGGACGTCGCCATGCAGGCCCTAAATGAGGGAGCTGATTTTTACATACAGAAGTCAGGCGAAATAGTCCTGATGACCGGCGAACTGAAGAACATGATCTTGCAGAGCGTCCATAGGGACCAGGCCGAGAAGGCTGAGAGGCAAGCGCGGCAGAGATTCGAACTCTTCACCCGCGGCTCCAGTGACATGATATACAGGATGCAGCTCAAACCGTCGGTAGCCATGGAGTACATGAGCCCGTCGGTGGAGCTCTTCGTCGGATACACCGCGGATGAGTTCTACAAGGACCCGGGACTCATCTTCAAGTGCATCCATCCTGACGACATGAAGCCCTTGGAGGAGGCGATCGTCCACCCGGAAACGTACGACGGGCCAGTGGCTTTCAGGTGGATCCACAAGGACGGGAGCATAGTCTGGGCAGAGGACGTCTGGGTTCCAGTGCGGAACGAGAACGGCGATATAGTGGCCGTGGACGGCATAAGCAGGGACATCACGACCCACGTCGCGACCGAGGAGGCACTGAAGAACGCCACCAAGAGGCTCGCTCTCCTCGGCAGGATGATAAAGCACGACGCTCTGAACCAGCTCGCGCTGATCCAGAACACTGCGGAGATGGCCATGCGTAACAGGTCTGGACAGCCCAACGACGGACTTGCCAGGATCATCGCTGCGGCTCACATCATCAAGATGCAGCTTGAGTTCTCAGGATACGAGCTCGATGAGATTGCGGAAAGACCGACCTGGATAACGCTGAAGGATGCAGTCGACCGCGGGGTCTCCTTGGCACGCCCGGACGGGCTGAGCATCAGCACAGACGTGGAGGACGTCGAACTGCCGGGGGGAATCATCCTCGCGAGAGTCCTGAGCAACCTCATAGAAGACTCCATGACGCACGGAGAGAAGGCGAAGTACGTGCGAATCAGCACCAAGAGAGACGAGGCGGGCATCGACTTGATCTACGCGGACGACGGCGTCGGCATAGAGAAGGAGCTGAAGGAGCGAATCTTCGAGAAGGGGTTCGGGAAGAGGACGGGATACGGCCTCTACCTCTCGAGGGAGGTCCTCGCGCTGAGCGGGATATCGATAAGGGAGGACGGCGTGCCAGGGTCCGGCGCCAGGTTCGTGATCCACATCCCGAACGATGTGATTAGAAGGGCCAGGAAGTGAGATGGGGCGCTCCGGGTAGCGGGACCGTCACGCCTCGATCCTGGCGCCAGAGCCGGGGACCGTGACGAACGATTTCGAACCGATCCCTCCCTCTGAACGGAAGGTCTTCTGCATAGCCCTCATGACACGGTCCGCTCCGTCCTCGCAGACCGCGAAGACCGCCGGACCGGATCCGCCGATTGAGAATCCCGCGGCACCCGCTGAGATCGCGGCCTCCTTGACCGCATCGTACGCGGGGATCAGAGACCGCCTGTATGGAAGGGCGAGCCGGTCGTCCAGGTACGAACCAATTGCCAGCACATCCTTGGTCATCATGGCGTGGACCATTCCAGAGGCCCACGACAGGTTGGAGACCGCGTCCCCGATCGGGACCTTGTCCGGCAGTAGTTCCCTCGCCCGCCTGGTCTCGACCGAGATGTCCGGGACGACGACGGCCAGCTCGAACTCCGGTGGCCGTATCCTCAGTATCCTCCTCGATCCGAGATCCGAGACGACGGTGAACCCCCCGAACAGGGCGGCGGCGACGTTGTCGAAGTGCCTTGACCCGGATATCAGTTCCTCGCCCATGCCTGCGGCCTCCAGGATCAGGTCCTTGTTCCTCAGACCGAGGAGGGACGCCATGGCCAGGGCGCCCCCGACTGACGACGCGGCGCTGCTGCCGATGCCGCTCCCCGGCTTCATCCCCTTCCGTATCGTCATGGAGAAGCCGAATCTGCGGCACCCGCAGATCTCGGCCAGCTTGATGGCCGCGTAGGATGCTGTGTTGCGTCCAGGTTGCCTGGGCAGGTCATGCTTGCCCACGACCTTGACCTCGACCCTGCCCTGCGGCAGCCGCTTCATGGATATGACGTCGCGAGGCGAGTCCAGGCACAGCCCGAACGAGTCGAAGCCTGGCCCGAAGTTCGCTATCGGCTATCGTCGCGGGCGATGAGACCACCACCTTGTCCCTCATCTTCAAGAGCACCACCGAGTGCATGCCATGCGCGGATATCAACCCTACCGCCTCGGGAGAGGGCATGGACAGATTTGTGCAGCATGGGGCGGCCAGAAGGTCGGCCAGCAGTGCGAAGGGCTTATATTCGCCTCGTGCATAGTAGGCGCATTCCGGAGAGAGCATTCCATGGACAGATTCCAGATGAGGTGCACCGAATGCGGCAAGGGCCATGACACGTCAAGGCCTGCCTATGCGTGCTCCTCCTGCGGCGGCCTCCTCGAGATAGGGCTAGACCTCGACAGCGCGAGGGACGCCCTGCCGAAGGACGGATTGAGCGGGAGGCCGATCGGCGTCTGGAGGTACAGGGAGCTCCTCCCGTTCGGCCCCAAGGTCCATGTCGCGTCGCTCGGAGAGGGAGGGACCCCGCTCACCAGGTGCGACCGGATCGCCGAGAGGCTCGGGCTCAGGAGCCTGTACGTCAAGTTCGAAGGGGCCAACCCGACGGGGTCGTTCAAGGACCGCGGGATGACCGTCGGGATCACCAAGGCGAGGGAGCTCGGGAGCAAGGTCGTCGCGTGCGCCTCGACCGGGAACACCTCCGCGTCCCTCGCGGCATATGCGGCGCTCTCGGGGATAAGGTGCGTGGTGCTCATACCCCAGGGCAAGATCGCCCTCGGCAAGCTCGCCCAGGCGGTCATGCACGGGGCCGATGTCGTCGCGGTCGAGGGCAACTTCGACCAGGCGCTGGACACCGTGATGGCCGCATCGGACCGTCTCGGGATGTACGTGCTCAACTCGGTGAACCCCTACAGGCCAGAGGGGCAGAAGACCGCCGCGTACGAAGTCTGCGACCAGCTCGGCGGCGTCGCTCCCAGATACCTCTACATACCGGTAGGCAACGGCGGGAACTCAGCGGCCTACTGGAAGGGCTTCGTCGAGTACGAGTCGCTGGGGCTCTCCGCTGGCAGGCCGACCATCAGGGGGATACAGGCAGCCGGGGCCGCCCCCATCGCAAGCATGTTCCGCGAAGGGAGGGACAGCCTCGTCCCGGTCAAGGACCCGGACACCGTCGCCACTGCGATCCGCATAGGGAAGCCCGCGAACTGGAGGAAGACCGTCCGGGCGATCAAGGAGTCGGGGCATATTCGCTGAACCCGCGGGCGCGGCCGCGCTGGCAGGGCTCATCAAGGACGTCGAGATGGAGGCGGTGGACAGGCGCGCTGAGATAGTGTGCGTCTCGACCGGGCACGGGCTGAAGGACCCGGACACGGCCGTCTCACAGTGCGCCAAGCCGCGCACGATCAAGCCCACGGTGGAAGACCTAGCCAAGCTGCTCGGGGGGAGCTGAGGTGCGCATCATCCTCGTCGGCTTCGGGGTCGTAGGCAGGAGCTTCGCCGAGCTGCTCACGTCCGAGAAGGGCAAGCTCGCGAAGGACTTCGGGATCAAGCCGAAGGTCGTCGCCATAGCCGACGCGAAGGGCGCGGCGACCGACCCGGACGGGCTGGACATGGGCGCAGCCCTGGCCTCGAAGGAGAGGCACGGCGACCTCAGCGGGCTGGGGGACCGGTACCACACCGGCAGGACCGGGATGGACGTGATCTCAGAGATGGAGTGCGAGGTCGTCGTCGAGTCGACCCCGACAGAGCTCAAGCGCGGCGAGCCCGGGCTAAGCCACGTGAGGTCGGCTATGAAGGAGGGGCGGCATGTGATATGCACCAACAAGGGGCCCCTCGCCCTCGCCATGCCGGCGCTCATCGAGCTCGCGCAGCACAACGGAGTGGTGTTCAAGTTCAGCGGGACCGTGGGCGGAGGCACCCCGGTGCTCGACTTCGCCAAGAAGTGCCTCGAGGGGTCCGACATCAGGGCGGCCAACGGCATCCTGAACGGGACCTCGAACTACATACTCACGAGGATGACCGCGGAGGGGCTGGACATGGCCTCCGCACTCGCCGACGCCCAGCGGCTGGGCTACGCGGAGGCGGACCCGACCTACGACATCGAGGGGTTCGACACGGCGTGCAAGCTGGTCATCACCGCGAACTACGTGCTCGGGACGAGCCTCTCTCTTAGGGACGTCTCCATCAAGGGGATAACCCAGGTCACCATGGACCAGATCGAGGCCGCACGTGCGGATGGCAAGGTCATCAAACTCATAGGCAGCAGGGACGGCTCCGCGACCGTGTCGCCGAAGGCCATCCCCGCCCTGCACCCGCTCAACGTCTCAGGCACATTCAACGCGATATCGTTCGACACGCGCCCCGCGGGCGAGTTCACCCTCGTCGGCAAGGGGGCGGGCGGTCCGGAGACGGCCAGCTCCGTCATCAGGGACCTCATAGAAGTCAGGAGGGCGTTCGCCAGATAGGCTGGCGAGGAGCTGTTTCCATGCGTCTGGTGTTCAAGTTCGGCGGGGTCAGCGTCTCTGACGGCGAGAAGATCAGGAAGGTCGCGGGCATGGTCAAGAGGTTCCACGACGAGGGGAACGGCCTCGT
>JALOTO010000074.1 GCA_025457845.1 Thermoplasmata archaeon
GTCCTGGTCTTGAGCAGGTTCCTCAGCCGCTCCTTGCAGGACGAGAGCTCCAGCACGGTCGTGGAAATGATATTGCTGAGCTCGCCGACGACGATGCCCACGACAATCACCGCGGCGCCCCTGAGATAGTCGTTAGTGCCGAGACCGTTCTCGGACGCGCCTACCGACACAAAGTAGAAGGCGACGAGGATGAACGGGACGATCAGGCCGTTCCTCCGGTACCAGATGGCGGCAAGGACGACCGGGACATAGTAGAAGTGGGTGTAGATGACCGACTCCCCGGCGAAGTACCCAAGTATGACTGTCGCCACCGCACAGGCCAGGACAGCGGCGGACGTGATGAGAATCTTCGCCCCCGCGCCGGTCAGGTCCTTCCACGCCCGGTTCATGGTATGTTGCTCCGGAGCGGTGACCGCGGACAAGCCATATCGAGAGTGGATGCCCGCTTGTCAGCGGTATCCATAAGCACATTCGGGGGATGTAATGGTTGCGCGCGGTCGCCTGCTCAGTTGGATGCCCTTTTTTCGCATACAATTATATATCCTCAGGTCGATTTGAACCGAAACTGAGCACAAGGTGGGATGGGATGCCGCAGGTCACTCAACTTCCTAAGGAGAGAGCAATCGAGATCGGTGAGTTCCTCACGAACAACGTCTCCAGGGCGGCGGTCTACACGCTGCTTCACAAGCAGCCGCTCACAAGGAGGGAGATAGAGAAGAGCCCGCTAACGGACACGATGAGGAGGCTGTCCCTCTCCGCTCAGACGAGGCCGCTCAAGGACAAGAGCGGCGTCCAGATGCGGACCCTCCTCGCGAAGGGCGTCGACTGCGGCGTGCTCGTCCCCGTCAACTCGAAGAGGCAGAACTACTACTTCCTGAACTCCGACCTGAGGATCGAGCCCGCGCCGGTGAGGGAGGGTGAGGAGGAGAAGGACGTGGCGGTCAATGTCTACGTCGACCGGACATTCTCGCATTCGCCTGGACAGGCGGTCCTGCCCGGATGGGGCACCGCCGCCGACCACACCATACTCCCAGTGCCGTACATCGACACACCGAAGTCCCTGACGGTCTGGCTCAGCTGGTTGATGACCCCGACCAGGAGGGAGATCCTCAACCACATAGCCAAGGATGGGTTCACGACCCGGCCGAAGTTGCGCACGGAGCTCGGCTTCTGGGCGGACAGGATCGTCGCGAAGGAGGGCCTGCCGGCCGGCGTGCTGGAGAGGTCCGGGGAGAAGATCAGATACCAGTTCTCGAGCTTCTCATTCTCCAAGCTGAAGGTGAAGAAGGAGGGCGACGAGGGGAGGAGGAGGCCTTGGACCAGCTTCCCGCCGTCGTTCTGGCTCACGAGGTCGTACGAGCCGCTGAGGTGCATAATGGGCGCGTCGAAGATAATCGGCGACAAGAAGCCCGACATGACCCCGGGGACGGTGCTCGAGGAACTGGCGAAGGGCGAGGTCACGATCCTCGACAAGAACAGGAAGGAGTTCCTCGAGGTCAACTTCCTGGAGAGGATGAGCTTCTACGCGGTCTACCATTCCTCCGGGGACCAGCCGATGAGGATATCGGCCGACTCGCTCGTCCCTGAGAAGGTCACGTTCAACTCCCCCGAGCACCCGCTGGTCTGGATCTCCAAGACCGACGAGGAGAGCGCCGGGGCGAGATTCGATTTCAAGCACGAAGCAGCCATGATGCTCATCGGGAAGAGGTCGAAGGAGGAGCAGGTCGCCTTCCTGGAGAAGATGCTGAGGGATCTGGCCATGGAGAGGATCGGGGTTAGGCTCGAGGAGCAGGAGAAGCTGCTCACGCGCGACCTCGACAAGCTCAGGATGGAGTCGTTCGGGCTCGGTGCTGATTCCATCTCCGCCGTGGCCGGGCTGGAGCTGACGAGGGAGCAGATCCAGGCCGAGAAGGCGGCCTTCGAAAAGTTCATGGAGCTGCTGGTCCCAGGCGCCCTCCCTAAGAAGAAGCCAGAGGTCAAGGACGTCGCGCCCGAGGCCTCGTCAGAGGAGACCGATGGGCAGACCTAAGAGGATGACTCAGCGGCCTCAGGGCCGCTGCCAGTGACGGCGGTCCCGTAGGGACCGCAAGTCCTGATTCTTGCCCTGCACTGCGCGGTCTGCCCCTACCTGGAAGGATCGCTGGCCATGGGCCTCTTGCGACGGCGAGCCGCCTGTCGCACCGCCGTGCCGACTCATAAGGAGAGCATCGCTTCTCGCATCATCGACACATTAGTCGAGGTCAGTGAGGTCACGATAGGTTCTTGTGGCCGGACACCATTAGCTCAACGCCAAACCATGTATAAGCCACACATAAGCTCACATAAGTTGGCCCTTATACCATACTGATGGGTGTGAACTGGATGCTGCTCTCGGACCGTGAACAGGAGATCGTCAACATACTCAGGAAGGGGGTGGACACCCCGACCAGACTCGCAACCGAGCTGGGCATCTCTCAATCGGGAGCGACCCAAGCCCTCCAGAAACTGGAGAAGAAGGGGGCGGTCACCCGCTCGAGGATGGGGAAACACGTCCACTACAGGCCCTTCGAGGAGGAGAAAACAGTACCGGAGACCCCGGACCTGGATGAAGACCTGGAGCTGATCAGGGAATCGTACCACGCGCTCTCCCGGGTCTGGACCCATGTGCTGAAGCTGGACCTGACACACGACGAGCTGAACAAAGTCAGAGAGGCCAGGAACCTCCTCGAGGAGATCCTGGTGCGAAGGGGCAAAGGCCTGGACTGAACGCCTACTTCGCCAGGGCTTCCTCGGCCTTCTTGAGGTTGTCCACAGTCATGGCCATCTCGGTCATGCCGCCGTCCTTGCCCATTATGAATATCGAATCGACGTTGACCATCGACCTGGCCAGCTTCCTCGCGATCTTCCCGAGCTCCCCCGGCCTGTCCAGTATCCTGATGGACAGCACGTCCTTCAGGTCATACGTCACGCCCGACCTCGCGAGGGCCCCCTTGGCCGTGGCCTCATCGTCAGTGACGATGCGGATCATGGGCCTCTGGTTTGTCCTCTCGCTGGCGATCGCCTTGATGTTCACGCCATGGGCACCTAGAAGCTCACAGACCTTGGCAAGCTCACCTGGCTTGTCCTGGACGAAGACATCGAACTCCTTCAAAGTCCAACCCTCGACTGACCCTATCTCCTGTCGGTAGAAAAGTGTTCCGATGGACGTGTCAGGCCGGCTGGTCCGGGCTCCCGGGCAGCCTCACGACCCTGCCGACCCACCAGTACGCCAACAGAGTCGCGTTCAGGGTCGAGAGGACGAGGACGAGTATGTACCATATGGACATGTCGTGGTCGAGGCCCGCGAGCGAGCCGAAGACCGTGGCGAGGGTGTTCGGGACGAGCACCGCGGTGCCCAGTATCGTCAGCCAGGTCATGGTCAGCGCCATGCGGTTGTTGAGCACCTGGAGCTGGTTGTTGTAGAGCGCCTGCAGGACCTCCAGCCCGGATGCGAGGACCTCAGACATGTGCTCGCTCAGCTGGATCTGACGGTTCACGTCCTCGACCAGCAGGCCGATCTGGGCCAGTACCTTCGGGTTGTCAGAGACGAGCTCCGCCTCGCCGAACCTGAGGGAGTGGAGGACATCCAATGTCCGCCACAGGGAGTTGAGGTAGGTGATGAGGGCGTGCTTCAGCTCGTATATGTTCCGCCCGACCTCCATCCTGGGCGACTTGGGGTCCAGGAGCATCTGGCTCATGCCGTCCGCCTGCTCCTCGATCTCCCTGAGGTGCTCGAAGTTGTGGGAGTTGTTCTCGTCGAGTATCCTGACGAGCATCATGGTCAGCCGGTCGTTGAGGGCCATGCTCTCCGGTAGCTTGCGCAGGAAGGCGTCCGCGTACCTCGAGAAGAGCACCAGGCGCTCTATCTCCTTGCTGTGCATGGTGACTATGAGGTCCTTCCTGACGAGGATGAGCAGGGGGTTGGACTGTACGTCCAGCTTCGAGACCTTGACCGCTGGGACCATTATCCCCAGCTCGGTCTCCCTGTCCTCGAAGGTCGCGTGGTACCCCTTCAGCAGGGCCGGGACTATCGACGCGCTGAATCCCAGCTTGATCGCGATCTCGGGAGCGTCCCGCTCGAGGGAATCGACTGTGAAATTTATCCATGCCAGCGTCGAGACCTGCAGGGTCGGTATGAGCTCCGCGGGCGTGTTGCTATACACCCGCAGCGGCTTCCCGCGGTGGGGGAGTGCGACGCACACGGCCCTGTACTTCTTGGCCATGTCCAGGTCCTCGGACCCGTTGTGATCCTTGGTCTCGGCGGCAGGCGCCTGAGCTGGCGTGTCCTTCAGAACCCTGGTCTTCTCTCCCTGGTCCACACGAGTGCCCCCTCGGGCGGTGCCCGAGCCCTTCTAGACCTGTATCCCATAGCTCGGATATAAATGTCCTCACCACGGGACACCCAGATACTAGATGAATCGCTTTTAATACTAACCCAGCCATTTCGAGCGCGATGTGCCATGAGGGTACTCCTGATTCATGCTGACAGGTTCGAGTACGAGGTCAAGGACCCCACAAAGATGGCCGAGAAGCTCCCGGAGGGGCACCAGAAGAAGCACTCCTTCGGAGAGGCACTGGTCGTGTTCGCCACCGTCGAGGCCACGGACGAGGATATCCAGACCATAGCAGACGTGGCCGCGGCTGACATCGCCGAGGTCTTCTCCAAGGTCGAGGCCGAGAGGCTCGTCCTCTACCCGTACGCGCACCTCAGCTCCAACCTCGCGAAGCCGGACCTGGCCGTCGAGGTTCTCAAGGCGGTCGAGAAGGCCGTCTCCGACAAGGGGATAGAGGTCCACAGGTCCCCGTTCGGGTGGTACAAGGGCTTCGACGTCAAGTGCAAGGGCCATCCGCTCTCCGAGCTCTCCAGGAACTACTCCGCGGAGAAGAAGGTCACCAGGGAGGAGATCGTCGAGAAGATCAAGAAGTCCTACTTCATCCTCACCCCGGAGGGCAAGGAGTACCCCGTAGACCTGGAGAACCCGGAGGACCTGAAGGTCCTGGACCAGTACCCCTCGCTCAAGAAGTTCGTCATGTCCGAGGAGGTCGGGAAGTCCCAGGGCAAGGAGCCCCCGTCCATCAAGGCCATGCAGAGGCTGGAGCTCGTCGACTACGAGGAGGCGAGCGACCGGGGCCACTTCAGGATGTACCCCAAGGGGCACCTTGTCTTCAAGCTCCTCGAGAAGTGGGCCGAGGAGATCGCCATCGACAGGATAGGCGCCATACAGATCGACACGCCTGTCCTGTACGACTGGTCGTTCCCGGACATAAGGGCCCAGGGCCAGTCGTTCCACGAGAGGCACTACACCATCAAGACCGAGGAGAACCGCGAGTTCGTCCTCAGGTTCGCGGGCGACTTCGGTCTCTTCAGGATGGTCAGCTCCGCGACCATGAGCTACAGGAACCTCCCCCTCAGGATCTACGAGTTCTCGAAGAGCTTCAGGCTGGAGCAGAGGGGCGAGCTCACGGGCCTCAAGAGGCTCAGGGCGTTCCACATGCCGGACGTCCACTGCTTCACGAAGGACCTGGAAGAGGGTTGGGACGAGTACATGCTGCTCTACAAGAACTACTCGGACCTCGCCGACGCGACAGGGGTGGAATACGCCGTCGCGTTCAGGATAGTCCAGGACTTCTACGACAAGTACAAGCAGAACATCGTCGAGCTGCTCAAGCACTCCAAGAAGCCGGCGCTCATAGAGGTCCTGTCGGAGATGAAGCACTACTGGGCCGTCAAGCACGAGTTCCAGGGCATCGACTCCGTCGGGGGCGGCGTGCAGCTCAGCACGGTCCAGCTGGATGTGGCCGACGCGGAGCGCTACGGCATAGTGTACGTCGACCAGGACGGCAAGAAGAAGGGCTGCATCATCTGCCACTCGTCCATCGGCTCCATCGAGCGGTGGATATACGTCCTGCTGGAGGAGGCGCTCAAGCACGAGAAGCCCAGCCTCCCGTTCTGGCTCTCCCCGACGCAGGTCAGGCTCATACCCGTCGGCTCCGAGTTCGTCAGGGACTGCGAGGCGCTGGCCGACTCGCTCGGCGTCAGGGCGGACATAGACGACTCGGACGACAAGGTCGGCAAGAAGATCAGGAACGCCGAGATGGAGTGGATCCCGATGATCATAGTCCTCGGCGACAAGGAGAGGTCCTCCGGCCAGATACCGGTCCGCATGAGGTCCGGCGAGGTCAAGGTCATGACGGCGGAGCAGCTGAAGGCCGAGGTCGCGGGGCTCTCGAAGGGCTACCCGACCGCGAGGCTGCCGCTCCCGCGCATGCTCTCCAAGAGGCCGGTGTTCAGGGGATAGTCCCGCTCAGCGGTCGTCCTCGTCTCCCCAGATGAACTTGTGCAGCTGAGGGAGCACCCGCACGTCCAGGCCCTCCTTCAGGACCTTCTCCGCGAGGGAGCGGAGGTCCTTCCCGCCGACCGGCGTGAATATGACCTCGCACTTCGGGGAGTACTGCTCGAGGACCTGCTTGGCGTACGCGTAGTCCGCGTCGTCCGCGATGATGAACTTGAGCTGGTCCGTCGGTCCGAGTATCTCGATGTTGGTGAAGATCATCTTGGAGGACTCGCCCGACGACGGGCACTTGATGTCCATGCTCAGGGTGAGGTTCTCCACGCACGGCATCTCGTCGAGGGGCATCGCGCCGTTGGTCTCGAGCACGACCTGGTACCCCTTGTCGACCAGCATCTGGATGAGCTTCGAGGCCTCCTTCTGTGCGAGGGGCTCCCCGCCGGTAAGGCAGACATGCCTCGTCCTGTGCTTGGCGACCTTCTTCATGACCTGGTCGAGGGACATCTCCTCGCCCTTGTCGTAGGCCTTCTTCGTGTCGCAGTAGGCGCACCTGAGAGGGCAGCCGGACGTCCTCACGAAAGTTGTCGGCGCTCCCATCGTCAGCCCCTCGCCCTGGAGCGACTTGAATATCGAATACACCTTCACCGTCTCACCTCGTACTCTACGGGGTCCTCGACCCCGGCGTTCCTGAAGCCTTCGAGGCGGAGGACGCAGGAGTCGCAGACCCCGCACGCCCTGTCGCCGCCCCTGTAGCAGCTCCAGGTCAGTCCCAGAGGCACCTTGAGGCGCACCGCCTCGCGGACTATCTCGGCCTTCGTCATGCGCAGCACGGGAGCCTCGACCTTGACCCCGCGGCCCTCCCTCCCCGCCTTGGTCCCTATGTCCAGGGTGGCCTGGAAGGCGGCGATGAACTCGGGGGTGCAGTCCGGGTAGCCGCTGAAGTCGACGGAGTTGGCCGCGATGAACACGGCGTCCGCCCC
>JALOTO010000075.1 GCA_025457845.1 Thermoplasmata archaeon
CTTGTACGCGTCCTCGAGCGTGCCGCCGTCCGTCATCCGGACCACGTGCCGCGTGCGCACGCTCTTGAGCTCCGACAGGCCTGTCTCCGCGAGCGTCAGCAGCTGCGAGGAGCTCATCTCGAACCCCCTGAGCTTCAGGAACTTCTCGAACCGCTCCCTGCCCATCGCGAAGTCGTTGGTCGCCCGCTCCTTGAGGCCGTGCAGCCACTGTATGTGGTCCTTGAGCGCCGGGCCCGCGTCGGAGATGACCTGTGCCAGCCTCATGGCGTGCCCTTTGGGCGCCTTCTGGGCCGCTTCCGCGTGGATCTGTCTGAGGAACCCGTCGAACGACTCGGCGGTCTCGATCGCCGAGTCGGTCCACGGCAGGATGGGTTTGCCGGGCTTGAACCGCTCCCTGAACTGCGCGAGGAACTTGGGCAGCCCCCCTATCCTCGATGCGATCCCGGCGACGCGCTCCTCGTAGGGCGCGTACTCGTTGTGGAGCGCAGTGAACATGACGACGCCCGGCCATTCGAGCGCGTCCGGGTGCATCATCCAGAGGGGATAGTCGTGCCTCGCGAACCTCTGGGTGCTTGCCGCCATCCTGAGGACACCGAGGGATATCCTCTGGTCCCTGGTCAGCCTCTCCTGGACCGCGATCTCCTCGGCCTTCTTGAGCCATTCATCGAGCACGAGTATGGTCGCGTCGAGCCTCTGGACGCCCCCGTGGGGCATCAGTTGGTCGTACCCCTGGTGCGCCCCCATCGAGGATGCCATGTCCGGGTTCACGGAGAAGAGTCTGGGCAGCATCGCGTTGTTCAGGTCGTCGAACAGGCTGGTCGGCATTTCCTCGACTCCGTAAAGGCTCTCATCCGTATGATGGTTGTGGGTGGACTCCCTACTTGAAGGAGGGCCTGGGCAGCAGCCCGGCCTCCTTCGCTATCCTCGGGACGATGTCCTCCCACATGACCGCCATTATGTGCACGCCGTGGACGCCCTTGACCGTCTTGAGGTGCTCGATCTGCTCGACGCAGAGCTTGATCCCCTCCTCCTTGGCGTCCTTCGCGGTCTTCATTCGGTCGATTATGTGGTCGGGGACTATCATCCCAGGTACCTTGTTCTTCATGTACCTGGCCGCGCCGGCGGTCTTCATGGGCATGACCCCCGCGAGGATGTGGACCTTCTTGTCGAGGCCTCTCGCCCTCACGTCGTCCATCCACTTCTCGAACATGTCCATGTCGAATATGACCTGGGTCTGCACGAAGTCCGCGCCGGCCGCCACCTTCTTGGCCAGCCTGGCACCCCTCCACTCGTACGGCGTGGCGAACGGGTTCTCCGCGCAACCGAGGTAGACCTTCGGCGGGTCCTTGAGGACCTCCCCGCCCACCTGCTTCCCCTCGGTCCTTAGCGTGTTGAAGACGCTCAGCTCGGTGATGGAGTCGAAGTCGAAGACGCTCTTCGCGCCCTTCTCGTTCCCGAATATCTGGTGGTCTCCCGTGAGGCAGAGGACGTTCTTGACGCCGAGTGCGCTCGCTCCGAGCAGGTCGCTCTGGAGCGCTATCCTGTTCCTGTCCCTGCAGGTCATCTGTATGACCGGCTCGACGTCCTCCCTCATTATGATGGCCGCGCTGGCGATGCTCGACAGCCTCACGACCGCGGTCTGGTTGTCTGTGAGGTTGAATGCGTCCGCGTAGCCGCGGAGCATCTTGGCGTGATGGAGCAGTGGCGCCGGGTTGGCCGACTGGGGCGGACCTATCTCAGCGGTCACGGCGAACTGTCCCGCGTCGAGGATCTTCTCGAGGTTGCTGCCCGCCTTCATTGCGCTCCCTCCTTGCCCTTCTTCTGGTGCTGGGTGAGCCTGGCGTCCTCCTTGACATAGGTCCTGCGGCCTCCGTGGTGGCCCGTCGACCAGTCCTTGGGCGGCATGACCTTCTCGATCAGGTCCAGCCTCTTCTGGAGCCTCAGCCTTTCGTGGATCGCGTACCACGCGCAGTCGACCTCGAGATTGACCTCGCAGTGGCCGTTGGACGAGCCGCCGCACGGGCCGTTCATCATGCTCTTGGCGCACCGGGCGACCGGGCATATCCCTCCTGTGAGATGGATGATGCAGTCGCCGCATCCGACGCACTTCTCGGTCCAGACCCCTTGCTCCTCCGGCACGCCGAAGAAGCCCGTGTCCAGTCCGGGGAAGACGATCTTCTCGGGATACATGTCCGCGATGGTCTGGGCGCCGAGGGAGCAGGCCATGGACAGGACGAGGTCGGCGGATTTCACGGTCCCCTCGACCTCCTTCACCCACTCCTTCTCGCATTGCCTCTCGACGACGAGGGCCTCGAACTGCTGCTCGCGTCCCTCCTTCCTGTTCCTGACCTTGAGGGCGGAGACGGTCATCTTGACCTCCTTCTCTCCCCCGGCCAGGCATATGGCCACGCAGCTGCGGCAGCCTATGACCGCGACATTCTTGTACGGCGCGACCATCGCGGCGATGTCGGCCATCGGCTTGCGCTTCGCGACTATCACTTGGAACCACCTCCGCGTTCGAGCGGGCCGAGGCGTTTGGCCACCTCGACCATCTTGGCGACGGCCTCGGGGAACGCCCACGCGTTGGTCGACGCGGCGTTGAACATCTCGATCCGCTCCTTCTCTATTCCGAGGTCCGCGAGCATCGACCTCACGTGGTCGACCCTCTTCCTCCCCTCGATGGAGCCCGTGTCGTAGTAGCAGTTCTTCTCGAGGCAGCCGACGACGAACACGGCATCGGCCCCGTCCTCGAACGCCTTCAGCAGGTGCAGCCCGTCGACCCTGCCGGAGCACGGCACGGTCACGATCCTGACGCTGGCGTCCCACTCCTTCCCGCTCCTGGCAGCAAGCGTCGCCGAGTCCGTGGCGTGCCTCTCGCAGCAGAACCCGACGACCTTTGGCATCCTCTCGGCCATCAGAAATCACCTCCGAGCAGCGTGCGTGCCTGTTCCATGATCTGGTCGTCCGTGAAGTGCAGGAGATCTATCGCCTTGCTCGGGCAGATGCCCGCGCACATTCCGCAGCCCTGACAGAGCTGCTTCCTGATCTCGACCTTGCTGGCCTTGCCTATGAACGGCGCCTCGTACGGACAGGTCCTGACGCACGTGAGGCAGGCGGAGCACTTCTCCTGCGCCACCTCGGCGACCATGCCTCCGAAAGTGACCGAGCCGGACTTGGCGAACCTCGCGGCCATGGCCCCAGCCGCCTCCCCCTCGGCCTTGGCCACCTCGGCCGGTTTCGGGAACAGCGCGGAGCCACAGACGAATATCCCTGGTCTCGGCGTCGATACCGGCCAGCGCTGGATGCTCCCGCGCCTCAGCGCCCCCTCCGGGGTCATCGGGACCCTGAGCGCGTCCGCGACCTCCTTGTTGTCCGGGTTGGCGGGCAACGACGCGAACGCGAGCGTCCCGAACCTGAGGGTGAGCGGCTCGCCCTGCGCCAGGTCCTTGACCGTGAGCTTGGTCTGGTCCTTCGGGTCGATCTTGGGCGCGCCGGACCGGTCGTACCTGACGAACCGGACTCCCAGCTCGGCCGCCTCCTTGTAGGCCAGCTCCGACAGGCCGAACGCCCTCATCTCCTGGAAGACGACCGTAACGTCGATGTGCGGGTGGGTGCGCTTCAGCGCCATCGCGGTCTCCAGCGCTTCCTCCCACGCGTAGTCCATGACCTTGAGGTTCTTGCCCGACGGGTCGGGCGTGTCGACTATGACCACGGGCCCCTTGGGTGCGGCCGCTGCCTCAAGCTGCTCGTGCAGCTTGTACAGCGGGACGGCCTCCTTGCACGCCTTCGCGAGCGGCCCCTTGAGCGTCGTCCAGCCGCCACCTGTGGCGACCACGACCGAGGCGCACTCCAGCTCCTCGAGCTTCTCGCCGGCCCTGATGGTGAGCGTGTAGTTGCCGGGGTGTCCCTTCCCTCCGACGACCTTCGCCCTCGTCATCAGGACCCCGGGTGCCTTGAAGGACCTGTCGCCCTTCTCTATGAGTATAGTGTGCATGCCCGCGCGCGCGGCCGTCTCGGCCGCGGCCCTGCCCGCGACGCCCGCGCCTACGACGACGACGTTGCGCGTGCGCATCTCCTCGACCTCGATGTCGAGTGGCTTGAGCATCATCACGCGCCTGAGCGACGCCCTGAGCATGGTCTCTGCCTTCGCCTGTGCGCGCTTCGGCTCGCGCGCGTGAGGGAGGACGACCCCCTCCCGCAGGTTCAGGAACTCGACGGTGAACTCGGTGATGCCGGCCCGTTTGTAGGCCTTCAGCAGCGCGGGGTCGAAGTCCTTCCTGTCGCAGGCGACGACCAACGCCCTGTCGACCTCCTTCGCGAGGGCGTCCCTGGCTATGTCGGCGGCGCCCTTGCCGTCGCAGATCCCGTCGGTGATGATCACGGACGCGACCAGCTCGGTCTCGGCCGCGACGGCCTCCAGTCTGGCGATATCCAGGACCGCAGGTCTCTCGACGCAGCACTTGCACATGACGACCTGTATCCTGCCGGTCATCCCTGCACCTCCTTCTCATCCGGTATGCGCTCGGCCGCGGCCACCGCCCTGACCGAGGACTCCTCGATGTCCATAGGGCCGGAGACGGTGCCGACGACGAAGACGCCCCTTCCTTCGAGGTCCGTGGATGCTTCTGCGAACCCGTGGGCGTCCGGCTTGATTCCCAGGGACGCCGCGAGCTCCGCGTCCGCCCCCTCGGGCCTCATTCCGACCGAGAGGATCACCATGTCGTACTCGTTCTCTGTGACCTCGGAGTCGCTCTCCGCCGTCGCCCTTACCAGCAGCTTGCCGTCCTCCCTGAGGTTGACCGTCGCCGGCATGCTGCGGACTAGCTTCACGGTCTTCCTCGCCTTGGCCCAGGCCTTGAACTCGTCCTGGGGCTCGTACATCGTCCTGAGGTCCATGAAGTAGAAGTCGATGCTCAGCTCGGGGTCGATGTCGAGCATGAGCTGCGATATCTTGGTCGCGTACTTGCAGCAGAACTTGGAGCAGTACTCGACCCCGGTCTTGACGGTCCTCGAGCCGACGCACTGCACGACCGCCACCTTCTTCGGGGTCTTCCCGTCCGATGGGCGGAGCAGCCTCCCCTTCTCGTTCAGTATGCGCTCGGCGTCGACGCTGGACACGACGTCCTTGAGGATGCCGCACCCGAGCCTCTTCGTCTCGCAGGCGTCCACGGGCCTCATTCCGGTCGCGTAGACGACCGCCGAGACCTCCCGAGTGACATTCCTCGCCCGGTCGTCGTAGGCGACGGCCTTGGTCGGGCAGACCTCGGCGCACTTGGAACACTGCGCCTTCTTGAAATGCAGGCACTTCGACCTGTCGATCCAGTGGATCCGTGGTTGGCCAGAGCCCTTCGGAGGGAAGATGGCCTTCCCGTCCACGGGGCACACCTCGACGCACTTCCCGCAACCGATGCAGTCGTCGGTGACGTACCTGGGCGATGACTTGACCTTAGCCGCGTAGGCGTCCCCCTCCTTCGTGACGGAGACGACCTCCGAGAGGAGCAGCACCTCTGCCCCCGGTTCCCTGAGGATCTCGGCCGCCCTGTCGGTCGCGAAGCACGCGCCGCAGTTCCTGCACTCGTGAAGGCCCTTGCAGGTCAGCTCCCTTGCCATGCCCCCGAGCGAGTCGGTCCTCTCGACCAGCACAACTTCCATGCCCCTGTCGACGATGGCCTTGGCCGCGGTGAGTCCCGCTGGCCCTCCGCCGACAACGAGGATGCTCTTCGTCACACACACCCCTCCATGCGATTGCGATCGGTTGCGTCCGCTCCGTCCACGGGACGGGCGGGTCCTTGGATAGGAAACCGCGCGCGGGGAATAAAGCCTCCCGCTCGCGACTTAGAGACTGGGAAGAGGTTTCGCGGATGGCGCGATCCCCGTGCCCGATCAGTTCAGGCCGGTGATGTAGCCGTTGTCGTCTATGTTGATCCTCTCGGCCGCTGGCGTGCCAGGCAGGCCGGGGATGGTCATCATCTCGCCCGTGAGGGGCACGATGAACCCTGCGCCGGCGGAGAGCCTGACCTCCCTGACGGTCAGGACCCAGTCCTTCGGGGCGCCCTTCTTGACCGGGTCGTCCGATAGGGAGTGCTGGGTCTTGGCCATGCATATCGGGAGCTTGTCGTTGCCGCTCTCCTCGATGGCCTCGATGTCGTCCGACGCGGTGCCTGTGTAGACGACGTCCTTCGCGCCGTAGATCTGCGTCGCGATGATCTTGATCTTCTCCTTGATCGGCAGCTTCTCGTCGTAGAGGAACTTGAAGTCCGCCTTCTCCTTATCGAGGGCGTCGACCACGGCCTTTGCCAGGTCCACTCCGCCCTTCCCGCCGTCCACGAACACGCGGCTGACCGCGTATCTGGCACCGAGCTTCTCGCAGTGCTTCCTGCAGTGCTCGATCTCCTCGGGGCTGTCGGTCGGGAACTGGTTGATGGCAACGACGACCGGCACGCCGAACTTCTTGATGTTCTCGATGTGCTTGTCGAGGTTGGAGTAGCCCTTCTCGAGGAACTCGAGGTTTGGCGTCCCGATCTGCTTCTCGGGCATCCCGCCGTGCATCTTCAGCGCGCGTATGCTCGCGACGAGGACCGCTACATCGGGTCTGACGCCGCCGATCCTGCAGACTATGTCGAAGAACTTCTCTCCGCCCAGGTCGGCCGCGAAGCCTCCCTCGGTGACCACATAGTCGGCCATCTTGAGCGCGTACTTGGTCGCTATGATGGAGCTGTTGCCGTGCGCGATGTTCGCGAACGGGGCCCCGTGGATGAACGCCGGCTGTCCCTCGAGCGTCTGGCACAGGTTGGGCATGATGGCGTCCTTGAGGAGCAGGCACATCGCGCCTATCCCCTTGAGCTGGCCGGCCGTGACCGGCTTGCCGTCGAACGTGTATGCGACGACGACCTTGCCCAGGCGCTCCCTCAGGTCCTTCATGTCCTTGGAGAGGGCGAGGATGGCCATGATCTCGCTCGCGACCGTGATGTCGAACCCGCTCTCGTGGGGCACGCCGCCCTTCGACCTGCCGCCGAGGCCCACGACTATGTCCCTGAGCTCGCGGGCGTTCATGTCCATGACCTTCCTCAGGACTATCCTGGTCGGGTCGATGTTGAGCTGGTTCTTCTTGGTGACGTGGTTCTCGACGAGGGCGGACAGCAGGTTGTGCGCCGTTCCGACCGCGTGTATGTCACCCGTGAAGTGCAGGTCTATGTCCCACATGGGGTAGACCTGCGAGTAACCACCGCCGGTCGCG
>JALOTO010000076.1 GCA_025457845.1 Thermoplasmata archaeon
GACATCCTGAACTACGACCTGCCCACGGACAAGCTCAACGACAAGGACATCCAGGCGCTGAACGCGGAGAAGACCGACCCGCGCTTCAAGGACGAGTTCTGGAAACACGAGATTGACCTGATGCTCGAGATCGGGAAGAAGGCGGAGCAGCAGGCGCTCGCCAAGTACGGCCTGGACTACGTCACGGACACATATCTCCCCGAGAAGCTCTCGCACCTCGGGATACTGAAGTCCTAACCGGTCCAGGTGCAGAGGTTGAATGTCCTCTCGCCGAGGCCAGGGGACCCGAGCCACATCATCCTCTCGAAGGACTGCACGACGGAGTAGCCCCTGGAGAACGCGATGTCCAGCGCCCGCCTGGAGACGGACGGCACGGGCAGCGATATCTCGACGGACTTTGCATCTATCGCGGCCAGCTCCGCGACCGCGACGAGCGGGACGATTATCTCGTCCTTGAACGCCGGGTCGACCGCGAGCACCCTCACCGCGGAGCCTGGCATCTCCTCGCGCTTCGGGGCCGTGTGGAGCACACAGAAGCCGGCGACCCTGCCCTTCGTCGTCGCGATGAGCGTGTCGCCCAGGGAGAACTCCTCGGTCAGGGTGACCTCGCTGGAGTAGTCCAGGCCTGGATGCAGTGCGTTGGAGATCCTGCGTATCTCGGCCATGACAGCGGACTTCGCCGCGCTCTCGGAGAGCCTCTCGACCGCTATCTCCCCGAACACCTCGTCAGGTGGCTCTATGTCGAAGAGCCGCTTGCCCATCACGAGCACCAGGCCGGCGGGGCGCAGGCCGACCCTGAGGTACATGCCTATGTTCAGCTGGCTCTCGGGCATGGTCTCGAGGCCTATGTCCGTGCACCTCGCCGACTCGAGGTACCTGAGGCACATGCGGAGGAGCTCCTTGCCGGCACCCCTCCCCTGATATGACGGGAGCACGGAGACCGGGCCCGCCCACCCCGTCCTCCCGAGGACGTGGGAGAAGGACGAACCGATTATCCCCGCGAAGTCGTCCACCGCGACGAACGCGCCCTCCGCATCGGACCTCATGTATGAGAGGAGGTTCTGGTCCGTCCTGGGGGCGATCTTGACTATGTCGGGATAGAACCGCTTCCTGAGGTCGTCCCATGCTAGGGAATCGACGCGCTTGACCTCGGACAGGTCCTCGACCCGCATCTTCCTGATCACGACGGACATGCTCGTTCTCTCACGCGTGCAACTGCGTCCGTGCATATCAAACTAGGGAGCTGATTATGTACATCCAGATTGGTTATATCCGGGGAACCTCATCCCGGCTGCGCCATGAGGATGAGCCCCGAGTGCGTGCCGTGCCTGGTGAGGAGAGTGCTCTTCGAGGCGGAGGAGTGGGACCCGTCCAAGGCCCATGAGGCCGTGAGGGTCGCCTCCGAGATGCTGGGGGAGCTGTTCGGGGATGACGTCTGCTCCGCGGGCGTGGCGTCCAAGGTCCACAGGGCGGTGTACGATGTCCTCGGGACGGACGACCCGTACGCCGACCTCAAGGCGAAGGGCAACGAGGTGGCCCTCGAGCTCTACCCCGCTGCGGAGAGATTCGTCGCCGGATCCAGAGACAGGCTCAGGGCGGCGTTCCTGTGTGCGGTCGTCGGCAACGTCCTCGACTTCGGCATAGGGACGGCGTTCGACCACCCCGCGGCCCTCAGGAAGGAGTTCAAGAACCTGCTGGACGAGGGGCTCGGGCACGACGACACCCCCAGGGTGAGGAAGCTACTCTCGAAGGCCGACCGCATCGTCTACCTCGTCGACAACTGCGGCGAGGTCGTGCTGGACAGGCTCGCCCTCAAGCAGATCAAGAAGTTCGATGTCGAAGTGACCCTCGCCGTGAAGGGCGAACCGATACTCTCCGATGCCACCCTTGCCGACATCCACGGGCTCGGCATCGAGGAGCTGGTGGACCGGGTCGTGGAGACGCCTGGGTTCGCGGTCGGGGTGGACCTCGGCTCGCTCGAGGGGGAGTTCGGGAGGATGCTCAGGGACTCGGACCTCGTCATAGCCAAGGGCATGGGCAACTTCGAGGCGCTCTCCGAGACGGACATCGCCCCGGTGGCCTACATGCTGCGGACCAAGTGCCGGCCCGTCGCCGACGCGATGGGCCTTCCCAAGGACATCAACGCCGTCAAGCTCTTCGCCAGGAGGCGGTCGCCACGATAGATTCCATCGAGACCCTGACGCTGGTGAACAAACGCGCGAGCACTTTCAGGATCGCGACCGGCTCCTCCGACCAGGAGGAGAACGTCCTGGTGAAGGTCAGGGCAGGGGGGCTGTACGGGATCGGCGCGGCCAACCCGACGGACGTCACCCACGAGACGCTCGAATCGGTCCAGGCGTTCCTGATGAAGGTCCCGAAGAAGGTCGTCGGCACGGACGAGAGCGACATCATGAAGCTCCACAAGAGGCTGGACGCCATCGCGCCTGGGAACACGGCCGCGAAGGCCGCGGTCGACTGCGCAGTCCACGACCTCCTGGCCAAGGGGCAGGGGAAGCCACTGCACTCGATCCTCGGGACCGCTGGAAGGAGCAAGGTCCTGACGGACATGACGATAGGGATCGAGACGAAGGACGTGACCGTCAAGAAGGCGGTCCATCACTACAAGAAGGGGTTCAGGGCGCTGAAGGTCAAGGTGGGACTCGACCTCGAAGGGGACATCAGACGGGTGGCAGCCGTGAGGGACGCTGTCGGGCCGAAGGTGGAGCTGAGGGTGGACGCGAACCAGGGCTACTCGGTCGAGCAGGCGATACGCTTCTGCGAGGAGATGGCGACCATCGGTGTCGTCGTCGTGGAGCAGCCCGTCAAGGCAGAAGACCTCGTGGGGCTGAAGCGGGTCACCGAGGCGAGCAGGGTCGACATCATGGCCGACGAGTGCGTACGGTCCCTCGCGGAAGCGAAGAAGGTCGTCGAGGACCGCACGGTGGACATGATCAACATCAAGCTCATGAAGAGCGCCGGGCTGCACGGCGCCGTCGCCATAGACAGGCTCGCGGCCGACGCGGGGATAAGCACCATGGTCGGCTGCATGGGGGAGCTCCAGGTCTCAATAGCGGCCGGGCTGCACTTCGCGCTCAGCTCGGACAACGTGAGGTATGCGGACCTCGACTCGGAGGACCGGACATCGGGGCTGGAGTTCGAGGATGGGCACCTGCTCGCCCCGAAGGGGCCCGGACTGGGTATCAGCACCCCTTTGGACGGGTGAAGGGCGCCCCCCGCGTGCCTGGCTAGGCCCCACTTAACGGCCGAAAGACCGCTGGGAGGTCAATAAGCCTTATAACATAGGTCCGGTATCCCCTCGCCAGCACATTTGGCTCGGCGGGTTTTGGATGCCAAAGAAGACAATCAGCGAACTGCAGAGCGCCGAAGAGAAGCTCAGCGCGCTTCTCAACAAGCGGGACGAGATAAACGAACAGGCATTTGTTCTCAGGTCCGAGAGGGACGACCGGAAGCGGACCGTCCGTGAGGCGCTCGCAGCCGCCAGGGACCAGAGGGACGCGATCGTCGCCGAGATGCGTCTCCACAAGGCCAAGAGGGACGAGCTCCAGAAGAAGGCCAAGGCGCTCATCGCCGTGAGGAAGGACATCAAGGGCGAGCCGCAGGCGGACCTCAGGGGCGGCACCAGGGCCATCGAGAGGCAGATCAGGGACATGGAGATGAAGCACCAGACGACGCCCATGTCCGTCGCCGACGAGAAGGAGTTCCTGGAGGGCATCAAGGCCAAGGCCAACGAGCTCGCGAAGATGAGGAAGGTGCTCGCGGACCAGGACAAGGTCGACAAGGAGGCCCGCGGCGTCGACAAGAGCATAGACGAGCTCTTCAGGCAGGCGGACAAGGAGCACGAGGAGGTCGTCCGCCTCTCCGACGAGAGCCAGAAGTTCCACGACGAGGCCTCGAGCCTCTTCAAGGAGATGAAGACCCTATCGGAGACGGCCGACAAGAAGCACCAGGAGTTCATCAAGACCAAGGAGGAGGCCGACGCGGCCCACCAGAAGGCGATGGAGCTCCGCGAGAAGGTCCTCGAGGTCAGGAACGCCAAGAGGGCCGAGCGCATGGAGGAGAGGACCGCCGTGCGCGAGGTCAATGTCACCGCCCGGAGGGTGCTCGACGACAAGCACCGCAAGGAGCAGGTCGCCGACGAGGCGCTCAGGACCCTTCTCAAGGGCGGGAAGATTCAGATCGGCTAGGCCTTCGGCTGCTTCGGCTTGAACTCGGACCCAGGGATCTCGCCTGTTATCCGTCCATCTTCTATCGTGAGCACCGTGTCGGCTATCTCGCCTATGCGGTGGTCGTGCGTCACAATCACTACTGTCTTCCCGTACTCATCCCTCAGTCGCTTGAACAGCATGAGTATCTCGTGCCCCGTTTCCGAATCCAGCTCGCCAGTGGGCTCGTCCGCGAGGAGGATGGGCGGGTCGTTCGCTAGCGCGGTGGCGATGCCCACCCTCTGCTGCTCGCCTCCAGAGAGCTCGTCCGGCTTGTGCTTCGCCCGCCCGTACATGCCGACCATCTCGATCAGCTCTCCGCTGCGCTTCGTCATGTCGGCAGACGGTCTGCCCGCGAGCCGCATCGGCAGCTCCACGTTCTCCATCGCGGTGAGGGTCGGTACGAGGTTGAAGAACTGGAAGACTATTCCGACCCTGTTGCGCCTGTGCTCCACCATCTCCGCGTCCGTCAGGTCCACGAGGTTCGTGCCATCGAGCATGATGGATCCTGCCGTCGGGCGGTCGAGGCATCCCAGGATGTTCAGCAGGGTGGTCTTCCCGCATCCCGATGGGCCCATCACAGCCAGCACCTGTCCGCCTCTGATCGTGCAGTCCAAACCCCTTAGAGCGATTACTTCCGACTTGCCGGTCTTGTAGACCTTGATCAGATCCTTGATGACTATGTCTCCCATGTCAACCACCTCTTATCCTGAGGACCTCCGCCAACCTGACCTTACCTGCGCGTGCCGTCGCCAGGTAGGAAGCGATGAAGAAGGACGACATCGATGCGAGGACGATCGCATAGCTGGCGGACGAAAATACCAGGTCATGCGGGATTGCCGAGCCCGCTGCATCAGTCAGCAGCAGATTGAAGAGATACGACGACAGGAGGCCCACAGAAAGACCGATGACCAGGCCGAGCGCCATTATGCTCATCGACTCGCCCATCAGCATCCGTCGCATCTGGGAGGAGGATGAACCACGGGCCATTATGCAGGCGATCTCCCTCTCGCGGTCCGATACGGTGGCGAAGACGATGAGGCCAAGTCCAGAGGTCATTATGACGAAGGCAAGGACATACTCCACGTACAGGAAGTTCGCGACGCTGCGCAGAGCGGGCTCGTCTATCCCCTGCTCGAGCCGGTCCTGAAGGAGTGTCGCCTCTGCGTAGACGCCCGCAGCCGCGAACGATGAAAGGACGGACGAGGCCACGGACTCGTGATCGTAGCCGTCCGCGACCTTCACGAACCCGTTCGGATTCAGCTCGAACGCACGCTTGACCGGGGCCAGCGTCTCGAGGCTCGCGAAGGACTGCGCGCTCGACAGCCCAGGGAGGTAGTCCTTAGTGAGACCGACTATGGTCAGGTTCAGGTTGCGGACCTCGTATGAGGCGTTGCCGTCCTCGTCAGCCGGGACCCAGAATTCGGCCTTGAGCATGTCCCCGACGAGCCATCCGCGCGCCTCGGCCGAGAACTCGGTGACGACAATCGTGCCCGGGGCTTCTAGGCGGTTCAGGACACTGGAATCGCCGTCCTCGAAGTATGACTCCGAAGGCTGCACCGTGGCCTGGTAGTCCCCCGGGTCGAAGACGGCTACAGAGGTCCATTGAGAACTCATGGTAGAGTCGCACATGTGAAACCTGCAGAAGGCCTCGACTCCTGGAAGGTCGGATACCGCGTCTATCTCTGACAGGTCCGGAGCGGCCGAATCATAGGAGTATCCCGAGACACGGATGTCGCTACCCACTTCGTGGATTGCCAAGGCCCTCGCGTAGGCAATGTTAGTCTCGAGGGTGACCGAGATGACAAGTCCGAAAGCCATCGCGAGCGAGATGATTACGCTCATGTTAGAGGCCCGCCTCGGGTTTCTGGATATGTTCTTCTCAACGATGTAGTGCAACTCCTTGGTCCAAGGCCTCACGATGCGCACGAACCGTCTGTAGAGTTCGCCGGGTCCGCGCGTCAGCAGTCTGGACAGCCCGACGGAGAGGAGGAACGGCATGAAGGGGGTGACCGATATCCCCACGACGAACAGGACCGCGAGGAAAAGGCTCACGAGAAGCGAGTCCGTCCCGGTGTAGTAGCCCTCCGACCAGTAAAGTACCGTCCAGACGTTAATCGCGACCAGGATGATTGCAGCGATGTCGTATCTTGCCCGGTAATCGAGCCTGGTCGTGGAGGGCGTGTAGTGATGCACCATCTCACTGATGTCCATCTTCGCGACGCGCTTCATAGGCCTGTACGCCGACACCAGCATGAGGAGGACGGCGAGCGCCACAGACAGAGCCAGGGTCTGAGGCGAGATGTATAGATCAGTCACCCTGTAATCGTACGGGGAATCGGATATGACAGTCGTGACCAGGAACCTGCTCACACCCAGGCCCCCCAGGAATCCGCATAGTCCTGCCACTGCGCCTAGGATGGATGCCTCCAGCATCAGACCGCCGAAGACGTTGCCGTTGCTCGCACCCCTGGCCTTCAGGATCCCGGCCTCACGTCTCCTATCGTTCACGCCGAGCTCCACCCCGACCATCGATAGATATGCTCCCAGCGCGATGACAGGGGCCGATAGCCCGAGGAAGAGCACACGGTTCATCAACAGGTCTGCCCCGAGACCAGAGATAGCGTTCATGGCGGGGCTGAAGTAGTAGCTCACTTGACCCGAGCTCAATGACGTGAGCCTCTCGGAGGTGAAATCGTACCACTCAATGGTCTGCTGCATGTGAACTGCGTCGATCACATCGTCGCGGTCAGCCATGACCTGATACGAAGCCCCGACGGTCACGGCTCCGGACTCCGCGAGCTGCAACAACTCGGTCTCGAACGAGGGTGACACCCCATCCATGCGCACGAGTATCGGGTTCACGTTGTCGGCGAATATCACGTCGCCATCTATCCAGTCACCATACCCGTACGAGACGTGGAGCGACTCTATATCGCCAGTCTGCCTCCAAATGGCTCCGACCTCGAACGTCTCGTTCACGAATGCTTCGGCCCATGAGGTCGCGTTGACGAACTCCCAGTACCTAAATGAGCACGTGATCGTGTCCCCGACGACGAGCCCGAGGCCCTCTGCGACAGCATTGGGCACTGCCACGGTCCCGCGATCTGGAAAGGCCCCTTCGATCTTGTTCCGGTCCAACAGTGGTTCTGAATAAGAAGGGATGAACATGACCGCGCCTTCCCAGTACAGACCAGAGTACGTCGATGGCCCTGTGTACAGCTCGCCCTGATCGTTCAGATACGAACACAATGAAACCGTGATCACTGGCACGGCCGCAGAGATGCCGTTGACCGACTCCAGTTTCTCCACCGTCGTCGAAAACGACGATTCGTCGATGGCGTCCAGGGAAGGGTAGACATACCCGACGAAGTCCGCGGGGATGGGGTCGAGGACAGAGCGGACCATCCCGTAGACGGAGGAATCGACTGAGATGGAGGAACCTGAGACCAGTGACACCGCGATCGCCACTCCTATGAGGGCGTAGACGGACCTGCGTCTGTTCCTGAACACTGCATCCAGCGCGTATCGGGAGAACGATAGGGCGTTCACGTGCCACTTCCCCGCAGGTAGGACAAGGGAGCATCGGCAGACTATAAGAACATCGCGACCGCGGTAACTACAGCTGTCCCTGCTGCTCCTGGCCTCCGTCCTTCTCCGTCTCCGGCGTCTCCTTTTTCGCCTTCTTCTTGCGCCCGCCGAACACGAGCACCGACGCCGTCGGCTCGAACTCCGCCCTCTCCTCCTCGGGCGTCCTCTCCCTGCGGCGGATGAGCCGGCCGCGCTTCGGGACCGAGACCGGCACGACGGGCTGCGGCGGCGGCGCGGGCGGCGGCTCCTCCGGGAGCTTGCCCTTGCCGACGTACACGTCGTGCGAGCCGTGCCTCGAGAAGTGGACGTAGTCGGTCTTCATGAGCAGGGCCATGGGCAGGACGAGCTGTTCCCTCGTCAAGCCCGTCTCCTTCTGTATGCGGTCCAGGGTCGCGCCCTGGTCGCCCGCGACCTTCAGGATGGCCTTCACAGCCTCGTTGACGTTGAACTTGGACTCGCCTATGCCTATTGTCAGCTGCGTGCGCTGCTCCACGATGGACGACAGGAACTCCTTCGTCTTCGCCTCGAACTCCTCCGGGCCCTTGTCGACGAGGGACCTCAGGTAGGAGGTGTCCAGGCCCATGCCCTCCCAGCCGGCGATCTGGTCAAGGATCATGCCCTTGTGGAACTCCTTCTGCAGGCCCTCCTTCGCGACGGTGCTGTCCGGCCTGAGCCTGAGCGCCTCCTGGTAGTGGGCGACCGACTCGTCGCTCCTCCCCATCTTCGCGGAGACCTTGGCCATGTTTATCCTGGCGTCGAAGTTGCTCGGCATGATGGCGAGGGCCTTCTGGAAGCACGCGTGCGCCTCCTCGGGCCACTGGAGGGAGTTGAACACAGCGCCCTTGTTGTTCCACGCGTAGGCGTTCTCGGGGTTGGACTTGAGCGCGCGGTCGTAGGAGCTGAGCGCGAGCGCCCTCTTCCCGTCGAACGCCTGGATGTTCCCGACATGGCACCACGTGACGCTGTCCTCGGGGTCGATCTCCAGGGCGATGTCGTAGTGGCTCTTGGCCTTCGAGTACTGCTTCATGGCGTAGTACGCGTCGGCCTTGATGTTCCACGGTAGCGGGTACTTCCCCGAGAGGCCGGACTCCTGGCTGACCTCGAGCGCGCGGTCAGCGTGCTCCAGGGCGGCCTTGTAGTCGCCCCTGGATATGGCCGCGGTCGCGGCCCTCGTGCTGGACCACATCCCCATGAGCGACTTCTCGCGCCACATGAAGACGAAGAGAGGGAGGAACGAGAAGACCACGCCTATGAGCGCGAGGCCGCGGTCGTACATCTCGAAGGAGCCTGTCCCGAGTATGCCGACCTGTTCGTGGAACGCGACCAGGAAGATGGCCATCGCGCCTATGAGCCATGCGCCCAGGTGCCCGTCCCTCGTGTGCATGTAGAGCAGCGAGACGAGCGACATCAGCATGCCTATGACGAGGAGGAACAGGTTGAGCCCGGTGAACGGGTACTCGCCCGGAAGGGCACGCGCGACGTCGAACGCCTCGTGGACGGGGACCAGGACCATGAGCACGACGCCCGTGCCGAACACCGCGATCCAGGTGCTGTCCCTGCCGGAGACGCCCTTGGAGCCCATGACCATCATCACGAATCCCGCGAGCAGGAGCACGCTCAGGAGCACTGCCCACCCGCCCGCCGAGGAGCCGAGGGCCACCAGGCCTATGCCTCCTGCCAGGAGGAGGGCCATGCCGATCTGCCCTAGCTGCTTCCTCGGGAGGGGAAGCCTGTAGCCGTCGTCGTCCGCGTCGCCCTTGACCGACAGGAGCATGTACGCCCCCATGACGACGAAGAAGCCCGTGACTGCCAGCACGTACGTGTTGTAGACGTCCCAGCTCCCGTACCACAGGTCCTTGCTGAGGAAGAACTCGACCGAGACGCCTATGACTATCGCGGCGTAGAGCATGAGCAGGTAGAGCCTCGGGCCCCCGATGGTCGGGACGTACGGTTTCACCGCCTCGGAGCGTTCGCTGAGCGGCCTGAGCAGGTCGGCTAGGGATAGCCCGCCCTCGAACGCTGTGGTCGGTCCGCCCTCTCCTGCCGGATTCTCGTCGCTGGACGTAGACATGTCACTCTTGCCCCGTACTGTCCTTCTGCCCTCGCGCGCGCCTCGTTCTCCTACGCCTAATGATGAACAGGATAATTGGCATTATCGCTACGGGTGCCAAGATGTCCCCGAACTCGGGGATCATGGTCTGGCCCTCGTTTATCGCCCTCGGGGTCGGATCCATGAACGACCAGTTGACGTACCCCTCGGCCGGTGTGCCTATTCGCCCGTACGACCTGGCGTTCCAGAAGGGGACGTAGGCGGTGTCGACGAAGTTGAGTGAGTCGTCCCAGAGGACGAAGTACGTGCCCTTCCCGAACTCGCCGTAGAAGATCTGGATCTCGTACGGCTGCATGATGTACGCAGGGAATGTGTAGTTGAACAGGAGCGTGCCGACGCTGTTGTACACCGCCAGCTTCCACCCGGTTATGTCGATGGGGGTAGGACCGGTGTTGAAGAGCTCGAGCCAGTCGTTCGAGCCCGGGCCGTTGTAAATCTCGTTGATGAGGATGCCGCCGAAGAGCCTCGATGGCGGGTTCTCGACAGCCCACAGGCCGACGGTGACGTTGTCCGTCACGGCGCGCCAGTCCTCTGCGACGAAGGTGACCGGGTATGCGTTGCCGGGCTCGATCCCCAGGAGCTCGTACGAAGCCTGGAACTCGAGTCTGTGGGTG
>JALOTO010000077.1 GCA_025457845.1 Thermoplasmata archaeon
TATGCCCTCCGCGACGGCCATGATGTCCTCGGACGATTCGATGAACGCCAGCTCGACGTCGAGGGACATGAACTCCGCGATGTGCCTGATGGTGTCGGATGCCTCCGCGCGGTATGCGGGCGCGATCTCGAATATCCTGTCCAGCCCCGTCGCCATGAGGTTCTGCTTGTAGAGCTGAGGGCTCTGCGCAAGGTACGCGCTCCTCTCGAAGTACTTGATGGGGAACAGGGTCGCGCCGCCCTCGGCGCCGGCGGCGACGATCTTTGGCGTGCTGACCTCGACGAAGCCCTCGGAGGTCAGGTATGACCTGATCCCCTCCAGGGTCCTCGACTTCACCCTGAATATGGACCTGACCTCCTCCTTCCTGAGGTCCATGAACCTGTTGTTGAGCCTGGTGTCCAGGTCGGCCCCGACCTTGTCCACCACTCCCAGCGGGAGGGGTGTCTCGGCCGCGCTCACGACCTCGAGCTTCTCCGGGAGCACCTCGAAGCCCGCCCGGGCCTCCTTGCTCTCCTTCACGGTGCCGGTGACGAGGACGACCGACTCCCTGGTGAGGGAGGCGACCTTGTCGAAGACTTCCTGGTTCCGCTTCTTGAGGGTCGTGACCTGTATGACCCCGAGCCTGTCCCTGAGCTGCAGGAACGAAATCCCGCCGAGGTTGCGCACTTCCTGCACCCAGCCCCCGACGGTGACGGTCTTTCCGAACTGCTCGGGCGTGATCTCTCGCGAGTATGTTATGTGCTGCCATGACGGCAAGAGGGATTCACCGTCCCGCGTAACCGGCTCTGGCATAATTACCTTTTCTCCGCCGCGCGCGCGTGTCCAGTCGGGCGTGGCATAAGGCGAAGGTTAATCTGGGTTGCCTGCCTTCCCGGCGTTACGAGGGGACCGGTGCGGGTATGGAGCTCTCAATTCTCGTCTACGTGCTGCTCCTGATAGCCTTCGCCAAGGCCCTGGGCGAGGCGGTCTCCCGCATCAACCAGCCCGAGATCGTCGGGGAGCTGCTCGCGGGCATAGTCCTCGGCCCCTTCATCCTGGGAGAGGTGTTCAGCGACCTGAACGGGATGTACTCCGACGAGTTCATCGCACAGCTTGCGGACCTGGGCATACTGTTCCTCATGCTCTATGTGGGCATGGAGTTCACCCCGAGGTCGCTGGTGGCCTCTTCCTGGAAGGGTGGGAGCATCGCCCTCGTGGGCATAGCGATCCCGGCCGCGATTGGGTTCTACATCTTCGCATGGTACGGCTACAGCGGACCGACCCTGGTCTTCGGCGCGTTGTCCATGGCGGTCACCGCTTTGCCAGTGACCGTGCGGATACTCAAGGACCTCGGCGTCATGAAGACCTCCACGAGCACGGTCATAGTGAGCGCGGCGATCATCACGGACCTCGTGCTGCTGTTCTCGATGGGCATCCTCCTGGGAGGCGCGGATGACGGGATGCAGGCGGACGAGCTCGCCTATCTCGCAGGCGGCTTCCTGGGGTTCTTCGTGCTCGCCTTCCTCATAGGCCGATACCTCGTCCCGCACCTGTACAAGCTGCTCAGGTGGATGCGCACCGGCGAGGCGGCCTTCGCCGTCGCGATCGGCCTCGCCCTCGCCTTCGCGGTCGTCGCCCAGAGGATGGGGCTGCCCAACTTCGTCGGGGCGTTCATAGCCGGCATGCTGCTGAGGGAGACCGGCACGGGCCTCAAGGTCTGGACCAGGGTCGAGGACATCCTCTCTGGTGTGACCCTCGGCCTGCTCGCCCCGGTGTTCTTCGTGCTCATCGGGTTCACGGTGGACTTCTCTGCGGTCTGGGACCTCTTCCCGCTATTCGTCGCGGTGACCGCGGTCGCCATCGTCGGGAAGGCTGTCGGGAGCTACGTCCCCGCGAGGATGTTCGGCATGGGCAAGAGCGAGTCGTGGGCCATCGGCTCTATGATGATGGGGAAGGGGGCCATGGAACTGGTCTTCGCGAAACTCGCCCTGGAGATGGGGATCATAGACGGACCGCTGTTCTCCGTGCTCGTCCTGATGGCCTTCGTGTCGACTCTGCTGGCGCCGCCGCTCTTCAAGTGGTTCTACAACAAGGCTGTGGAGAGGGGCGAGGTCGAGGCGGCCTCGGAGCCCTACTGCCCGGATGTCCTGTCCCCGTGACCGCCGCGCTCCGCGATGGCGACTCCGGCGATGATGATGATGCCGCACACGGCCGTCCAGAGCGCGACCGTCTCACCCCTCAGCAGCCAGGCGAAGATGGACGCGAAGAGGGGCATGAGGTAGATGTAGAATGCCATCCTGGAGACCTCCTCCCGCTCCAGGGAGTACAGGTAGAGCACCGACGACCCGGCGCCGCAGAGCACGCCGAGTAGCAGGAGGGTCGTCAGCGAATCGGAGTCGAAGACAGCCATCGAGTCGGGCTCGAACGGGACGGCGGCCGCGAGCATGAGGGTCCCGAACATCAGGGCCATCCCGATGATTATGAGTGGGGGGTTCCTCTGCAGCATCCTCTTCGCCGAGACCCAGGCGAGGCCGTACGAGGTGGCCGAGACCAGTATCAGCAGGTTGCTGACGAAGTCCTCGTCCTGGAGCGAGATCCCTCCGTTGGCGATAAGCAGCACGGTCCCGGACATCGCGATGATCGAGCCGACTCCCTTGACGAGGGTGAGCCTCTCCCTGAGGAGCAGGACCGCGAAGAGGAGGGTCATGACCGGGCCGGAAGCCTGGATCACGGACGCCACGGACGAGGTCCCGTGCTCGAGCCCCATGTTCTGGGCTATGTTCGGGATGGTGACGTACAGCGCTCCCAGCAGCAGGAGCGGCCTCCATTCCCTCAGCAGGGTCTCCTTGAGCCTGGACGCGGGGTAGGCCGCGAGCAGCACAGCGAGCATCACCAGCGACGCTGACAGGAACCTGAGGAACCCGAGCATGACGGGCGAGAAGAAGACGAGCCCGTCCTGTATGAGCGGGAAGGCGAGACCCCATAGGGCAACCGCCGAGACCGCCGCCACGGAGGCGAACCATGGCGCCTTCACGATGCCACTGAGGCTCATCGGCGCCTCGATGCCAAACCGGGATATGAAGTCTCTGGTCCCTCAGGGGCCAGCGGTCGCGTGGGCTCAGGAGTGGTTCGGCTTCTTCCGGCCGACCAGCTCCAGTCTCCGTCCCTCGTCGTAGAGGCATCTCACGGCCTTGGCCGCCCTCATGGCGGACGGATAGACCGGGATGTTCTTCTCCCTGAGGTCCTGGACCACCTCGTCTATCTCGGGGCCGCCCACCCAGCATGCGACTATGGGTTTCTTGAGCTGCCTCTTCTCCTCGACCAGGGCGATGACCGCCCCGACATACTCCCTCGGCCTGGCGATGCCGGCGTGGACGCAGGTCATGATGAGCGCGTCTATGTTCGGGTCTGAGAGCATGATGCTGCCGGTGATGTGGTACCTGTGATACCTCGCGTCGCCGGTGACGTCCAGGGGGTTCCTGGCCGTGGTTATGGACGGGAGGTGCGGCTTGAGCGCCTCGATGGTCCTAGGTGCCAGGTTCGGGACCTTGAGCCCGACGGTCTCGCACCAGTCAGCGAGCATGATGCCGGCGCCGCCGCCGTTGGAGATGATGCCGACCCTCGGCCCCTGTGCCGGGGGTTGGTATGCGAGGGCCCTCGCGAAATCGAACATCTCGCCGACGTCGTAGGCCCTCTGGATGTGCACCTGCCTGAACGCGGAGTCGTAGACCGCGTCGGAGCCGCTCAGCGAACCGGTGTGGGTCGAAGCGGCCGCCGCCCCCGCCGAGGTCCTCCCGGCCTTGATCGCGACTATGGGCTTCCTGCACCTGCGGGCTGCCGCCAGGAACTTCTTGCCGTCCTGGATCCCTTCGATGTACATCGCGATGACCGTGGTCGCCGGGTCGGCGTTGAGGTAGTCTATGAGGTCCGCGTCGTCTATGTCCGCCTTGTTGCCGACGCTGATGACCCTGGAGAGGCCTATGCGCTCGCCGTTGGCGTAGTAGACCATGCCGACGCAGAGAGCGCCGCTCTGGCTCACGAGCGCGATGTGGCCCGGCTCGGGCATTCCGAACACGAACGCCGCATCCAGCTTGTCGATCGGGTCCTTGTAGCCGAGCGTGTTCGGGCCCACGACCCTCACGCCGCCCTTCCTCGCTATCTCGAGGACCTCGAGCTCGAGCTGCTTGCCCTTGCCGCCAAGCTCTCCGAACCCGGAGGAGATGATTACCGCACCCTTGACCTTCTTCCTCGCGCACTCCGTCATGATCTTCGGGACGAACTCGGCCGGGACCGCTATGATGGCGAGATCGATGTCGTCCTTGACCGCCAGCACGCTCGGCAGGCATCGGATGCCCATGATCTCCGTGACCTCGGGGTTGATGGGGTAGACCTTGCCCTTGTACCCGTGGACCAGGATGTTCTGCAGAATCTCATATCCGAGCTTCATCGGGCTCCTGGAAGCGCCGACGACCGCGATCGACTTGGGCGAGAAGATGGGTTTCAGTTCCTCGACGACGCCCATGTTGGATTCACTGTCTCCGAGGAGAGCCATATCCGGGGATAAGCCTTTCGAACTGACCCGTCGCCGTGTCATAACCCCCGGGCGTACCTCGCGAGCGTGACGACGGCGATGGCGGTGATCCAGTTGTCCTTGACCGGGTTCGGCCTCCCGGTCTGCCTCCAGAAACCGTCCTTCGACCGCAGCCCCATCAGCCATTCCATGGGCTTCTCGAGGCGCGCGTCATCCGCCCCGTAGCCGAGCCAAGTGAGTATGTCGAGCACGCAGAGCCCGCTGCCGAAGTAGGTAGGGTACTTGAGGGTGGTCCAGTTCTTCTCCGAGTGATAGAACGTCGGGTGGTAGTTCTTCCTGAAGAACATGCCGAGGAGGAAGTCGGCCCCCCTCATGGCCTCACTGTGGTGCAGCATGGGCATCCTCTGGGCGAACCCCCGGACGACCATGGCGGTGGTCCATATGCAGCTGGGCACGTCGCCGTAATCCCGGGGATCGTATTCCGAGCGGTCCATGCCTCGGAGCATCTCCATGAAGTCCGACATGCCCAGGTTCCTGTACTCAGGCAGGTACTTCACATCCTCCTGGAAGGGTATCACCCACCCGCCGTCCGGGCGCTGCATCCGGATCAACCAGTCCGCCAGCCTCGACACGCGCGGGTCGTCGCCGAGCTTGAAGATGGTGAGCCCCCTGAGGGCGAAACCGTTGTAGTGGGGGAGCGGGAACAGGTCGGTCCAGGGGCCCGGGATGTGCCCGTCATCCTGCTGCCAGCTCAGGATCCTCTCCAGCACCAGCCTTATCCTTCCGTCGTCTATCGTCGTGCACCACTCGCTCAGGTCGAAGAGGTTCCTGAGCATCGTGACATAGGTCCAGCCGTGCGGCGGACCAGGACCGGCCTCCTCGGCGAGCTTCCTCTGCTTCGGGATTGGCCAAGTGCCGTCCTTCCTGATGGTGGAGAGGAGCTTCACCCTCGGCGGGTACCTCTCCACGTCCCTCAGGACCGCCTTGACCACCGCGTCCTCCCGCCCTTTCTGCATGACCTCCTCCAAGAGGTAGACGCGGACCGGGGGCGCCGCGATCTGGTAGAGCTTGTGGTAGGAGTCCTCGACGACCCGCTCCACCTCGCTTCGAACCAACATGCCATCACCCCGTCGCCTGACGTCATCCCCAGGCATCACGCCTGAGGCTGTGCCTTCGGAAGGACCACCGAGAACTTGGTGCCTTGCGTGTAATCGTGCGACACCCTGCTCTCGATCCTGAGCTCTCCCCCGTACGACTCGGTCAGCGCGTTGGCGACCACCAGGCCGAGACCCATGCCCTTGAGCTTGCTGAGCGAATCCAGCCTCGTGAACCGCGAGAATATGATCTTCCTCTTCTCTGGCGGGATGCCCTTGCCCATGTCGGTCACCGAGACCGCCCACGCTGGCTTCCCTCGCAGCTCGGCCTCGGAGATGTCGACCGATATCGGCTTCCCCTCCCCGTACTTGACCGCGTTCGTGAGCAGGTTCAGGAATATGTCCTTCCCGAACTCGCCCATGACCGCGTGGGCCTTCACATGGCCGTAGCCCCTGAGCACCTTGACCCTGCCGTCGGGGTTGGCGTCGCCCACCGCCTCATCGAGGAGGCCCACGATGTCGACCGACCTGACGGAGTTCGCTCCCGATGCCTGGGCCCGGGCCATCTTGGCGACGTCGTCCACGAGCTTGTCTATCTTCCGGATCTGGTCCGTGGCCGTAGCGATGGATGCCGCGCGCTTCTCCTCCGTCCGTTCGTCGGCGATCAGCTCGAGGTATGCCTGCGCCGTCGTGGCGTAACCCCTCACGTCGTGCACCAGCAGGTCGTTGAGGAGCTCCTGCATGTTCTTCGCGTCCTCCAGCTTGCGATGGGTCTCCTCGAGCTCGCTGATGTCGAAGGCGACCTCCATCCTGGCGAGCCTCCCGTCGGGCCATCGGACCGCCCTGTCCATGCATTGGTAGACCCTCCCCGTCATGGTGTTCCTGAACTTCCAGGAGTACGGCCCGGTCGGGACGCCCTCCTTGACCAGGTACCTGTTCGTGCACCAGGGGCACGGTCCTGACTGTTCCTTCTGGATGGTGAGGTAGCACTTCTTGCCGACGAGCGCCTTCCCGAACTGCTCCTCCATCGGTTTGTTGACCGCGAGGATCTCGTAGGTGGTCATGTCGGTGACGTAGACGGCGGCCCCCAGCTCGTTCATCACGGTCATGAGCTCCTGCTGCTCGCCCCTGACCTTCTCTATCCTCGACCTGGCCTCCTTGAGGTCAGCGACGGACTGCCTTGCCAGGACCATCTGGTTTCCGATGGCTCTGGCCAGGAGCAGCTCGTGCTCGGTCGCCTTCCTCAACGTCGGCGTGCCCAGGACGAGCGCCGCAATCACCTTTCCGTGGAGGTGGAGCGGTATCCCGACGACGCTCCTGAGCCCCTCGGCCCTCTTGCTGCCGAGCAGGCCGGCCATCTCCTCCTCCCCCGAGAACTCGATCATTTCCCCCGTGACGGTAATCTTGGCCCCGATCTCCCTGAGGATGTCCTGCCCGCCTGGAAAAGAGGCCGGGTACTGGGTGTCCAGCTTCCCATGGTATTTCATCACCACTGCGCCGCGCTCGTAGCCCAGGAGCCTGCAACACTCCAGGAGGGAACGCCTGACGACCTCCCTCTCGTCGATCTCGCTCTGCGCGGCC
>JALOTO010000184.1 GCA_025457845.1 Thermoplasmata archaeon
GTTATCTATCGTCGGAGGGAGTGCGAGTCGGAGGATCGAGATGGCCGACGCTAAGAAGATCATATCGGCAGCGGTTGAGTTCGAGAAGTTCGGGGCGGAGTACTACCTGAGGTTCAAGGAGCTCGTGGACGACAAGGAGGCGAAGGCCCTGATGGGCAGCCTCGCATCGGACGAGACGGAGCACGCAGCCATACTGACCAGGCAGCTGCAGGTGCTCGGCGGGAAGTCCAAGGCCCCGTCCAAGAAGGAGGTCGAGAAGGGCCTCGCCAAGATATTCCCCGAGGGGGCGAAGAAGGGGAGGCTCACCGTCAAGGACTCCATATCCGCCATCAGGCTAGGCATCAGGACCGAGGAGCGCTCGATCGAGTACTACTCCGGGAACGCCGCGGCCGCCGGCCCTGGCGTCAAGGAGGTCTTCGCAAGGCTCGAGAGGATGGAACGCGAGCACCTCAGGCTGCTGCAGGAGAACCTGCACTACCTCGAGAACGACGGCTCCTGGTTCGGATACGTCCCGATCCTGGAAGGGTGAGCGCCGGACAGGCCAACCTTTTTGAGACCCCGGCCTAATCAAGGCCCTCCAGGAGGTCTGACCCGTTGGCCAAGGTCGTCCCGTTCAAGGCGCTGCGCTACAACACGTCCAGGTTCGGCCAGGACGTGACGAGGTTCGTGGCGCCACCCTACGACGTCATCGACGGGCCGGCCGAGAGGGCTCTCAAGGAGGACAGGCTCAACATCGCCCACATCACCCTCGGGGACGAGGGTGACGCCTACGCCACCGCGGCGAAGAGGCTGCGCACCTGGTTGGACGACGAGGTGCTGGTCGCGGACGAGGAGGACGCGTTCTACCTGTACGAGCAGACCTTCGAGTCGCAGGACGGCGCCCCTGTCGTGCGCACGGGGGTCGTGGGCCTCGTGAGGCTCGAGGACTTCTCGAAGGGCGTCGTCCTCCCGCACGAGAGGACGATCCCGAAGCACAAGGCGGACCGGCTGGCCCTCATGAAGGCCCTGGGCGGCCAGGCCGAGCAGGTCTTCATGCTCTACGACGACCCCTCGGGGGAAATCGAGAGGCTCATACTCGAGCTCAGGAAGCGCGGCGAGGAGCTGAGGTTCGTCGACCCTGACGGGGTCCACCACCGCATAGTCAGGGTGGGCGAGCGCGGCCCCGTCGAGAGGATATCGTCGCTCCTGGCGCCCCTGAGGCTGCTCATCGCCGACGGCCACCACAGGTACGAGACCGCCCTCAGGTACAGGGACACGAGGAGGGCCGAGGAGGGCGGGGGCCTCAGGGGTAGGCTCGCGGAGGGCTTCGACCTCTCCGACCGCGGCGGCGCGGACGCGCTCGTCGACGCACTGGGCCGGGCCCGGGGGGATTCCTTCGGGGCATGGGTCCCTGCAGAGGGCACGGCCGTGCTCGCGACCCCGAGGCAGGAGGCGCCCGACCCCCTCGGGAGGCTCTCCGTGCAGGTCCTCCAGGAGATGGTCCTGAAGGGCCTGCTCGGCTACACTCAGGAGATGCTCGACGGTAAGGTCGGGATAGAGTACGTCAAGGGCACCGAGGCCTCGATCGCCGCCATGGCGACGGGGGAGCACCAGGCGTGCTTCTTCGTAAAGCCGCCGACGGCCGCGCAGGTCATGGAGGTCGCCTCGGCGGGAGACAAGATGCCCCAGAAGTCGACCTACTTCTTCCCGAAGATATGGTCCGGGACCCTCCTACACCTGTTCTGACGCCCCGACGCCCGGGACGAGGCTCTAATACGGCCGGTGGCATACGGGGCACGGGGACTCCGATGAGGTTCGACACAGGCATCCTGGGCGGTTTCATCGTCGACGGCGCGGGCAACCCCTGGTACGCCGCGGACATCGGCGTGTCGGGGAAGAAGATCGCCAAGATCGGGAAGGTAGAGAAGAAGGACTGCAGCAGGACCGTCAACGCGAAGGGGCTGTTCGTGTGCCCCGGGTTCATCGACATCCACACCCACTCGGACCTCACCGCCCTCGTGTTCCCCGGGTGCGACAGCACCGTCAGGCAGGGCGTGACGACGCACCTGATAGGCAACTGCGGCTCCTCCGTGGCGCCGCTGAGGGAGCCGTACGTGGAGCTCATGATGAGGTACTGGGGGGAGTGGGCCGGGAAGATGAGCAGGCCCTCCTGGCGCACCTTCGGCCAGTACCTCCGCACGCTCGAGCGGAGCGGCGTGGGGCACAACATCGCCGCCCTCGTCGGGCACGGGGCGGTCAGGACCGCCGTCATGGGGGCCGACCGGGGCGACCCCTCGAAGGCCCAGCTCAACGAGATGAAGGGGCTCGTGGACGAGGCGATGTCCTCCGGCGCCTTCGGCATGTCCACCGGGCTGGTCTATCCCCCGAGCTGCTTCGGCAAGACCGAGGAGATAGTCGAGCTGTGCAAGGTGGTCGCCAGGCACGGGGGGATGTACACCTCCCACATAAGGGGCGAGAGGGAGACCATCGCCGAGGCCATCAAGGAGGCCATACTGATAGGCGAGAGGAGCGGCGCCAGGGTGCAGATATCCCACAACTGCCCCAAGTACGGCGCCTGGGGCAGGACGAAGGAGACCCTGGGCCTGGTCGAGGAGGCGCGCCTGCGCGGCCTCGACGTGACGATAGACAACGACATGCACACGGATCTGGCCCCGAGGCTGAGCGGGGCGCTCCCCCAGTACCTGCACGAGATGGAGAAGAAGGAGCTCATGGCCCACGTTTCCGAGCCGAGGAACAGGGCGAGGATCAGGGGGGAGATAGTCGAGGACAGGCTCCCCGCGTTCGGCCCCTCCGGGCTCCTAAAGCACGGTGCCTTCGACAGGATATTCCTCATGCACTGCCCCAGGCACAGGGAGCTCGAGGGCAGGACCATCGCCCAGGTCGCACTGGCGAGGGGCAGGGACCCGTTCGACACCTACTTCGACATCATGGTCGAGGAGGACGACGAGACGATCGCCATATTCGACTACATCAGCGAGGAGGACGTCGCGGCGCTGATGGTCCACCCCCTCATGATGGTCTCGTCCGACTGCTCGACGTGGTCGGTGAAGGGGCCGATGACCGACCCCCCGCCCTACATACCCTGCTCCTTCGGCGAGTACCCGGGCATAATACAGAGGTACGTCAGGGACGAGCCGATCTTCACCCTGCAGGAGTGCATCAGGAAG
>JALOTO010000078.1 GCA_025457845.1 Thermoplasmata archaeon
CATGTTCGACGGCATCCCTACCGCCTCGGCCTTCTGCGTGGAGACGGCGTTGTAGACCCCGTCGTCCATCATGAGGACCGTGGTCTTCATGCCGTTGACCCCCATGGCCAGGGCGAGCCTCAGTCCTGCGAACGCCTCCTCCAGTCCGTACGGCGCCTTCGTGACCAGGACAAGTGTCGAAGCAGCCATCATCATCACCTCGCGATCGTAACGAGCCTGTCCGACTCTGACACGAACCTGAACAGGTCGTTCGTGAGGCTTCCGACCTTCGCCCCCTTGATCTCCTCTCCGCGCTGGAACCCGCGGGCCGCGAAACAGGTCTCGCAGACCGCCTGGTCGATGCCGTCCGCGGCTGCCTGCTCCAGCTCCTTGCCGACGTTGGGGAACCGCTTGGGGTTCTGCCCCGCCTTGACGGCGGTCACGCCCTCGCCGTAGCCGAACATGTGGACCTTGTATCCCTTGGCGCGGGCCGCCTGCGCCAGCTTGACGGCGACGTTCGCGTCCATGGCCATCATCGAGCCGGTCCTCCAGAGTATCGTGAGTGTCTTTGCCATTTCATCACCTCAGACCGTGATGGTCCTCTCGGTACGTTCCATGATCTCGTCGACGATCTCGGGGTATCCAGCCGGCTGGCCGACCCTGAGGTCGGATGCCTTGAACCCCCTCGCCTCGAGGTCCTCGGAGCAGACGAGGACGTGCTGTGACGCCGCGCGGAGCGCCTCCGATGCTTTCGGGTGCACGGCGTTGTATACCCCGTCCTCGAACAGGATGGTCGTCGCGTCGCCCTTATCGGCGAACCTGCGTATCGCGTGGGATGGGTCCACCTCCTGGGGCGATCTCATCACGATGAATGCGGTCTTCACGGTATCACTCTCAGCCGATGAACAGAGTCGTCTTGGAGTCCACCGCGAGGTTCAGGAACGCGGACGCGCCGAGGACCTTGGTCCCCTCGATCATGTCCTCCTTCCTGAGGCCCATGAGCTCCATCGAGGTGCTGCAGGCGTAGAAGTTCACGCCGAGCTCCTTGGCCTGGGCGAGCATCTCCTGGTATCCGGGGACGTTGGACTTCTTCATCTTCTTCTCCATCATCCCGGTGAACAGGCTCATCATCCCGGGCAGCTTCGGCCTGATCCCCTTCTTGAGGAGCTTGAGCCCGAAGAACGTGTAGAACACGTGTACCTCCATGCCCATGCTCGCGGCTGTGGTCCCCATTATCAGGGGCATCATCGCCTTGTCGAGGCTTCCTTCACTCACTACCATGCAGAACTTGTCGGCCATGTCGTCATCCTCCTTGTCTTGGTCACTTCATCTTGATGTAGAACTTGATGAGTTTGCCGTCTTCCTCGAGTGTCAGGAGCTGGTGCCCGGTCCTGTTGCACCAGGCTGGGACGTCCTCCTTGGCGCCGACGTCGTCGGCCAAGAGCTCGAGGACCTGCCCGGACTTGAGCTCCTTCACCTTCTTCGCAAGCTGCACGATCGGCATAGGGCACATGAGCCCCCTCGCGTCGAGTGTCGCGTCCTTGTCCATCTCCTTCACTCCTGCGGTATTGTCAACACCGTGCATACTCGATTACAATGTTTACTAATAAAGATTGTCACGTTCGGGTGCACAACCGCTGGCGCACCAGTTTGTCGTAACGGTTAAGTATAATGTTGGCACTACCGCGCAACATGGTCGAGCCACAGAAGATACTCTCCGGGCAGGCGACCTGCAGGGACATAGTCAAGTGCATCTACGGGCTGTCGGATTTCGAGATAGTCATCTACCGGAAGCTCGTGAAGCAGGGACCGCTCAAGGCCGACGACCTAGCACCCGTGATGAAGAAGGACAGAAGCACGATCTACCGCGCTCTGCAGAAGCTCGTCGCAGCCGGCCTCGCCTTCAGGGAGACCAAGACGATCGACCGCGGCGGATACTTCCATGTATATACGGCGGTCGCTCCCGTTCAGCTCAAGGAACGCCTGCACAAGTGCGCCGACGATTGGTTCGACAACATGCGTGCCGCTATTGACGATTTCGACCTGGTCTGAACCATCGACGCGGCCATCAGCCAGTATGCACCCCCGTTTCTACTGAAAGCTTAAAAGACCCGAAGCGATTAGGTGCCTGATGTCAGAGGCATTCAAGGGGATGGATGTAGTATCCATCCGGGATTTTTCACGGGAGCAGATCGAGCATGTCCTCAAGGTAGCGGAGAGGATGGTGCCGATCGCTAAGGGGGAGGAACGCAGCAGGGAGCTCGAGGGGAGGATCCTCGGCTCACTCTTCTTCGAGCCGTCCACAAGGACCAGGCTCTCCTTCGACGCGGCCATGACCCGCCTCGGCGGGAGGGTCCTGGGGTTCGACGCGCCCGGCGGCTCTTCGGTCTCGAAGGGCGAGACCCTCGCCGACACCATACGGATGGTCGACGGCTACTCGGACATAATCGTCCTTAGGCATCCGCAGGAGGGTGCGGCAAGGCTCGCCGGGCACTTCGCCCAGAAGCCAGTGCTGAACGCGGGCGACGGCGCCGGCCAGCACCCGACTCAGACCATGCTGGACCTGTTCACCATCCGCAAGGCCAAGGGGAAGATCGACGGGAACCATGTCGTGGTCCTGGGCGACCTCAAGTACGGCAGGACGGTGCACTCGCTCTCCGAGGCGCTGGCGCTGTTCGGGGCCCAGCTCACGTTCGTCGCGCCGCCCACCCTCCAGATGCCCAAGGAGCACATCAAGCACATCGAGGAGATGGGAGTGAAGCCCAAGATGACCTCCTCCCTCGCGGACGCGCTGAAGGATGCCGATGTGCTGTACGTGACGCGCATCCAGAAGGAGCGGTTCCCCGACCCCGCGGAGTACCAGAAGGTCGCCGGGATATACAAGGTGGATCTCGAGATGCTCAAGGACGCGAAGTCGGACCTGAAGATCATGCACCCTCTCCCGAGGGTCACGGAGATATCGCCGGACGTGGACGCCACGGACCATGCGATGTACTTCGAGCAGGCCTTCAACGGGGTGCCCGTGAGGATGGCCCTGCTCTCGTTGGTGCTGGGGGGATCGAAGTGAAGGAGTTCAAGGTCACGCCGATAAGGAACGGCACGGTCATAGACCACATCCAGGCCGGGATGGCCCTGAAGGTCCTGAGGATAATCGGGGTCAAGGGGGAGGTCTCCTCCACTGTCAGCGTGCTAATGCACGTGCCCAGCAAGAAGGAGGGCTGGAAGGACATAGTGAAGATCGAGGACAGGGAGCTGGACCCCAAGGAGCTGGACAAGATAGCCCTCATCTCTCCCGACGCCACGATCAACATCATCAGGGACTACAACGTCGCCCAGAAGTTCGTAGTCGAGGTGCCGAACAGGGTCAAGGGGATCATGAAGTGCTCGAACCCTGGCTGCATCACGAACAAGAACGAGCCGGTCGAGGCGGAGTTCGTCGTCGAGTCGAAGAAGCCGCCGTCCCTGAGGTGCGTGTACTGCGACCGGTCGACCACGGATATTGCGGACAGCATCATCTGACCCCGGAACGGTGTGCCCACTGAAGCTTGAGTTCGAGCCCCTGAAGTGCGTCGCGTGCGGCCTCTGCGAGACCGTGTGCAGCCTCAACCGCGACTCCGTCCTCACGTCGATGAGCTCCAGCATCATCCTCCACATAGAGGACAAGGCCGACTACTTCGGCCTCGTCCTGAAGACCTCCGGCGACGGGCTCGTTCTCGCGCGGCCGGAGGGTCCTGGCGCCCCGCAGCAGCCCGGCTCGGGCGGCCCCGGGGCGAAGCCCATACTCCTCAGGGAGCCGTGCGACCTCTGCGGCGGGGAGCCGAAGTGCGCGAGGATGTGCCCGACGGGGTGCATCAGGACGGTGGGCTGACATGGACATGATGAACGGCAGGATCGCGGCCCTGGACCTCTCCACGGGAGAGGTCACCGAGACCCAGCTGGATGAGGACATCGTCCTGGCAGACCCGTCGTGCGTCTCCAGGGCGAACGCCATCTGGAGGGAGCACGGGGAGGACTCCGTGGTCCTCGGGACGGGGCTTCTCACAGGCAGCCTCGTACCGGGCGCGTGCGCGGGCGTCGTGGCCGGAGAGACCGGCGTGATGCCGGTCATGGGCAACTTCGCGGTCGAGATGAAGCTATCGGGCTTCGACCACATCGCGCTCACGGGGAAAGCCCCTGGCCCGGGCTACGTCTGGGCCAGGGACGGGATAATCGAGTTCGTCAGGAGCGACGCGGTCAAGGCGCTCGACTCATGGGGCCGCACCGACCGGATCAGGGACGACCAGGGCGACCGCAGGATCCAGGTGCTCGCCGCGGGGCCGTGGGGCGACTCCGGCAACCCCTGCGCGCAGCTCGTGAACTGCTACTGGGGCGGGGAGGACAAGGCCGGCCTCGCATCGAGGCTGGCTTCGAAGAACGTTTTCGCAGTCGCCGTCAGGGGCATGGGCGAGCTCTCGGTCGTGGATGCAGAGAGGCACTACCAGGCCTGCCTCGATCTCAAGTCGTCCGTGGTCTCCAGGCTGGGGGAGCCTAAGGGCCTGGCTTCGTACTTCGACCGCGCGGCCAAGGAGGACTTCGCCGCGCTCGCCCACAGGCACGTGGCGTGCTTCGGGTGCCCTCACCCGTGCCGCACGTTCGCCAAGGTCGCCGAGGACCCGAGGCAGATGGCCATGTCGCACAAGGAGCCTGGCTACCTGCACTACGACATCGCCGCCCTGAGGAAGGCGTCCGAGGTCGGGTTGGACGCGAGGTCCGCGACGGAGATACTCATGATGTGCGCGCGCAGGGGCGCGGAACCTGTCGCGGTCCTCGAGCGCGCCTCCTCCGGGGGGAGGCAGCTGTCCGCGGCCATAGTGAGGGACCTGCTCCTCGCGCCGTGGGACATGGAGCCCCTGCCCGCGAAGAGCTACGAGGGGGGGTTCGCCATCGACCGCGCCCTCGCGCTCGGGCTCTGCCCGAGGCTGTGGGCGAAGGCGGGGTTCGACCCGGCCGCCCTCGGCCCGTGCGTGGAATCGGCCCTCGGCCGCGGAGTGCCCATCTAGTCGGCCAGGTCGAAAGCTTTTATGCGCATGTGCGGATTACCACCGGGGTGTGCCAACTGAAGATACTAGTCACGACCGGGATGCCTGGCTCAGGGAAGGAGGAGTTCCTCACGTGCTGCCAGGCACGCGGTGCCAAGGTCGTCCGGATGGGGGACGTCGTCAGGGCGAAGGCCAAGGAGTTCGGGCTCGACTCGTCCGACCAGAGCGTCGGGAACCTCGCGACCGAGGAGAGGAAGCGGTACGGGAAGGACGTCTGGGCGAAGAGGACCATCCCGTTCGTCGGAGGGGACCTGGTGGTCATAGACGGCGCGCGCGGCATGGAGGAGATCCGCGCCTTCAAGAACGCCTTCGGCGAGGACCTCAAGATCGTCGCGATCCACGCATCACCGAAGGTCAGGTTCGAGCGGCTCAAGGCGAGGGCGAGGCCCGACTCCCCCGCGAAGCTCTCCGACTTCGAGACGAGGGACCGGCGGGAGCTGGACTGGGGCCTGGGCGAGGTCATCGCGCTCTCGGACCACATGGTGGACAACTCCTCGACGCTCGAGGACCTCAGGCGCGAGGTCGACAGGATGCTCGACATGGTCCTGGGCAAGAGGTGAGGGGACGGAGTTCCTCGCGGTGAAGCCCTGCAGGCACGACGCCTTCGAGGCGGTGCCGAGACGCAAGGTGGAGCTGGACCTCGACCAGTGCGAGAGGAGGCTCCGGGCCGCCGGCTACGAGATCCTCTCCAACGCAGGGGTCATGCTCGTCGTCAGGCGCGGCGTCGAGATCACCGTCTACCCCCACGGGAGGCTGCTCATCCACCCCGTGAAGGGGCGCGACGAGGCCCTCAGGACCGCGTCCGAGATCTTCTCGTCGCTCGGCCTCTGATGCCTGGGCATTCCGCGGTTCCGATTATATACCCCCTAGCCGCTCGCTTCTTCGGCCCGATGGGAGGGTACCATACATGATCGAGCTTCACGGCCTGAACAAGACCTTCGGAGAGATCAAGGCGGTCGACGACCTCAGCCTGACTGTCCAGAAGGGCACGACCGTGGGCTTCCTGGGGCCGAACGGCGCCGGGAAGACCACCACCATCAAGATACTCACCAACCTGATATCCGCGACGGGCGGGCGCGCGCTCCTCAACGGGGTCGACGTAGTCACCGACCCGAAGACGGCCCTGAGCCACGTCGGCGCCGTCGTCGAGACGCCCGAGTTCTACCCGTTCCTCACGCCCATGGAGACCCTCGCGTACCTCGGCAGCATCCGCGGGATGCACGCGGACGAGATCAAGCGCAGGAGCGACGCGGTCCTCGAGGAGGTCAAGATGGACCAGTGGAAGACCACGAGGGTGGGCAAGTTCTCCAAGGGGATGAAGCAGAGGCTGGCCATCGCGCAGGCGCTGCTTCACGAGCCCGAGGTCCTCATACTCGACGAGCCCACGAGCGGGCTAGACCCGAGGGGCATGGTGGAGGTCAGGGAGATAGTCAAGGGGCTGAAGAAGCAGCACTACACCATTTTCATGAGCTCCCACCTTCTGCCCGAGGTCCAGGAGGTCTGCGACTCCGCGGCCCTCATAGACCACGGAAGGCTCCTGGCCTACGACACGATCGAGAACATGAAGCGGCTGACCAAGGTCGCCAAGATAGAGGTCACCACGGCCGCGGACATGGGCGACGCGCTCGTGTCGCGCATCCGCTCGATGCGGGGAGTGCGCCTGGCGGAGCTGGCCACGGCCCGCGCGCTGGTCATCACATACGAGGGGGCGTTCGAGGACAGGGCGGACCTCCTCACATCCATCCAGGGGGAGGGCGTCAAGGTCACGGGCTTCAGCCCGATCGGCCTGCCGCTCGAGACCCTTTACATGGACCTTGTCAAGGAGTCGAGGTGATGAAGATGGAGGAGAAAACGGCCCACCACGGCATACCATCCGACATGGCCCAGGTCCCCATAGTCTGGAGGTACGAGCTACTGAAATACCTCAGGTCCAAGAGGATAGTCGCTGCCGTCGCGATAGTCCTCCTCATCATGGCGCTGATCTACGTCATCCCCCCGGCGCTCGGCCACCCGTACAAGGGGACCGACACGCAGGTCGAGCTCCGTACAAGGGGACCGACACGCAGGTCGAGCTCGACGTCACTTCGGTCGGCGCCATCGGATGGCAGCCTTCCATGCCTCTGACCATCGAGGGCGTGGCCATACTCGACAGGACGCAGATAGATGCCGGCAGCCTCGAGCTGTTCTCCGACGGCGCGCCGTACTCGTCCGAGGGAGGGGCCGTCTGGAGCCTCACCGAGATGGAGGTCAGCGGTGCGAGCGCCAACGTCATCCTGTTCATGGAGAACACGACAGGCCACGAGATCACCGCGACCTACGAGTGGTACACCGACCCGGCCGATTTCGAGTCGGGCTTCCTCAGCTTCGCGGGGATGCTCGTCATGATATGCGCCACGTTCTTCGGCGCGGACGCGATAGTCAGCGAGTTCCAGGGGAGGACAGGCTACCTGGTCTTCCCCAACCCGATCAAGAGGTCCACCCTGTTCCTGGGGAAGTTCGCGGCGAGCATGACATCGTCCATAATGCTCATCGGACTCCTGTACGTAGGGGTCGCGGTCCTGTCCCTTTTCGCATCCCGGGGAGTGGACGACGACTTCCTGCTCTCGTTCGCCTTCGCGGTCGAGTACCTTCTCGCGGCCATGGCCGTGGCCTACGTGATCAGCTCGGTCCTCAAGGGGTCGACCGGGGCCATCGTCCTGACCTTCTTCATGTTCCTGATGATCCTGCCGATAGTCGACGGGATGAGCATGGTTGCCGGGGTCAAGGTCGAGGGGTCCCTGACGTTCGCGGCCGGGACGGTGCAGTACATACTGTACGATCCCTACCCGACGGACACGACCATGGAGGTCCCGGGCATGACGTTCAGCAGCTTCTATCCCGACCCGGGCACAGCCGCGGTCGTGATGGCATGCTACGCGGCGATAGGCCTGGTGCTGGGCATGGTGCTGTTCAAGAGGAAGCAGCTGGTGGGCTAGGTTCCGACGGCGGAGGCGGCGGTGGCGGATAGGGCCCGAATGCCGCGCCCCGCGTCTTGACCACGTCCACCGCCCTCAGGAAGTCCTTCTTGGTCACGATTCCGACCAGCTGTCCCCGGTGGACCACGACGAGCCTGCCTATGCGCCTCTCCGACATCAGGTGCAGGGCGACCTCCGCGTCCATCACGGGTTCCACCGTCACGACCTGCCTGGTCATGATGTCCCCGACCCTGGCCTCATGGAGCCTGTCCCTGGGGACCTTCTGCGCGTCGGTCAGGGTGACGACGCCGACTAGCCCGCCCGCGGTCACGGGGAACCCCGTGTGCCTCGTGGCGAAGATCATGTCGAGGAGCTGCTGCACCGACATCTCGGGGTGCACGACCATCACGGGCGCGCTCATGATGTGCCCGACCTTCAGGCCGGTCAGGCTCTCCGAGACTATGGTCGATTGCTCCTCCTCGGTGGCGCCGAAGTAGACGAAGAA
>JALOTO010000185.1 GCA_025457845.1 Thermoplasmata archaeon
CATCGCGTCCGTCACGGTCAGGAGCTACGACGACGACGGCTGGGTGCTTCTCACCTCGCAGGCCGAGGCGGCGAAGGACGAGAGCAGGATGGAGGTCGGGGTCGCGTCGTCCGTGATCGGGGGCGCGTCGCAGATAGACTTCATAATCGAGACGACCGACTGGTGCGGCGAGAGGGACACAGCGCCGAACGAAGAGTATGACCTGGTCATGAGGACTTGGGCGGTCGACTCATCGGGGCCGACGTCGACCGCGACGCAGAGCTCCAACCAGAGGAAGGTGTTCCAGGACGGCGCCAACTTCTGGAGCTTCTACGTCGATGGGTCAGACACGATATACGCATACAGCTCGAACGGAGGCCTGACCTGGACGACTTTCACCAGGGCATTCAACACCTCCGGGGTGACCACTGTCTCCGTATGGTACGACCCAGCGGACGATACTGTCTACGCAGTCGGGGACACGAGCTCGAACTCGAACAATGTCCGCGTGAAGAGTGGAACTGTGGGGAGTTCTTCCATTTCCTGGGGCACAGAGTACACCGTCTCGGTCTCTTCGAACAACATGGCGAACAAGAACAGCTTCATATGCAAGGACGAGAACGGGTACCTGTGGATAATGGCCACCAGCAAGACCGGGACGTCGACCTACGACCTCGCAGTGTACAAGAGCACCTCGGTCGACGACATATCCGCATGGGGCCTCTCCTCCCTCATGCTGACCACCGACTCCAGCACCAACACCGTGAAAGGTTCCATCCTGCCTGCTGGCTCGGGGAGCGACATGTGGGCCGTGTACAATTATGACCTGAAGGTGGCGGCGAGGAAGTACACGAACAGCAATACGTCCTGGTGGGGAGAGCAGAACATCTTCACGGGCGCGGGGTCGGGCCTGGACTACATCAACACTGCCCCGGCGAGCGCCCTCGTCGACGAGGAGGGCGTCGTCCATGTGGTGTACGGGGACGATACTAAGAACGGCGTGGCCAAGCCGAGCATCCGGTATAGCTACCAGGACGGGTCGGGATGGTCCTCAATCTACCCTCTGGACGACGCTGGGGGCGGCGCAGCCAACAAGCACCCGTCCATCTCCCTCGACACCGTCTCGGACGCTGTCTATGCGATATGGGTCCAGGACGACACCGAGAACCTCTACTGCAAGAAGCTCCCGTACGGGAGTAGCACCTGGTCGTCCCTCACCATCGGCGGCCAGACCTCCTACGAGAAGAACCACCTCACGTCTGTGTACTCGGTCTCCGGGGAGTCCAACATATGCTGGATCTGGACGCAGAACAAGACCGGGACCATCGAGGTCTTCTTCCACAAGATACCGGAGTTCCAGGAAATCGCGTTGCCAGTGTTCACCATCATGGTCATGTTCATCGTCCTGTCCGGAAGGAGGAACGCGCGCAGGAAGAAGGACGGGGCCGCCCAGCAGGTCAGTCCAATCGACGAAGCAGGATTCTAAGTCATCCCGATCCGCTTCCTCAGGTGAGGGACAAGCCCGCCTGAGCCCAGTATGGCCGAGACGTGCGCGGGGATCCCTTCCAAGCCCGCCTTCCTGGAGCCGTCCGCGGACAGCATGGACAGGGCATCTGTGTCTAGCCGCGCCGCCTCGCCGTCCTCGAACACCCCGAACGCGTCGGCGGACACGAGCACCATCAGGCCCAGGTTCACGGCGTTCCTGTAGAATATCCTCGCGAACGACTTGGCCACCACTGCGGACACGCCAGCCGCCTTCAGCGCAATCACGGCCTGCTCCCTGCTGGACCCGCAGCCGAAGTTCCTGCCTGCGACTACTATGTCCCCCGGGCGGACCTCCTTGGCGAAGGAGGAGCTAAGGCCCTCCATCGCGTGCTGCGCGAGGTGGGCGGGGTCGTAGCTGCCCAGGTGCCTCCCCGGGATGATCAGGTCCGTGTTAACGTCGTCCCCGAACCTCCACACCCTCCCGCTAGAGGTCGACAGTGAGCCACCCCCTCGGGTCCGTTATCCTGCCCGTGATGGCGCTCGCGGCGACAGTTGGTCCCGCCTGCGGCGACGATGGTCTGGATGACACCCATCTCCATCGCCGTCGAGAGGACGTTCCTGGAGGCAGGGGCGACCAGCAGCCTCACGCCAGGGGCCACCTTGTTGCCCTTCAGGACCCACGAGGCGGCGATGAGGTCCTCCAGGCGCCCGTTCGTGCACGTGCCTATGAAAGCCTGGTCCACCTCGATTCCTTGGAACTTGTCGACGTGGGCCGCCGCCTCCACCCTGTCCGGGCCTGAGACCATCGGGGGGATCTTCCCGACATCCAGGTCGATGGACTCCACGAAGCGCGCGTTCTGGTCCGACTTGCACGCATGGCCGAGCGGGCCGCAGTGCTCTGGCGACCATGTGGAGAACGTCGAGTCCGCAGGGGCTATCGCGGACTTCGCCCCCAGCTCCGTCGCCATGTTGCAGAGGACCATCCTGCCGGATATCGACACGTCGAAGAGGAAGATGCCGTCGAACTCGATGCACATGTACTCCGCCCCCGACGGCCCCATCTCGGAGGCGAGGTGGAGGGAGACGTCCTTCGGGAACACGGCCTTCTCGAGGTGCCCCCTCATGTGCACGCGGACCGTCTCCGGCACCTTCAGCCACAGGTACCCGGTGGCCCAGGCGCCGGCCATCTCCGTGGCGCCTGGCGAGGTGCTCCTCGACCAGGACCTGGTGGCAGATGCCGGTGCCGACGTCGAAGAAGCTCTTGATCCCGAGGTCCTTGACAAGCTTCCTGATGTGGGAGTGGGCCGATGCCGTCTCGACCGTGTTCGCGGGCGCCCTGTGGTCCAGGACGACGGCGATGCGGTCCGGGTCGTAGAGCTTCTTCGCCCCGATCTCGCGGAACGCCTTGCCCACGAGGTAGGTGTTCTCGTGCGACATGAGCAGGTCTGGATAGGCTTCTACGACCTCGCCGGCCCTGGCGTCGGCCTTCCCGGCGGCCCTGCCGAGTATCTTCTCGGCCACCGTCCTTCCGGTCAACGGTACGCGAACAGCACCAGGATATTTAACCGTGATTTCCGGGCGCGGGG
>JALOTO010000186.1 GCA_025457845.1 Thermoplasmata archaeon
GTGCTGAAGCATTCCATCAACAAGGGCTTCACGGTGGCCGACTACGACCGCGCCTCGGCGCTGCTGGCGGACAAGGGTGTCGGCCTGAGGACCTACGTCCTGCTCAAGCCACCGTACCTCACGGAGGCGGAGGCCGTCGCCGACACGGTCGCGACGGTGAAGCACGCTGCCGAGAGGAGCGGCGTGATCTCCATCAACCCCGTCAACGTCCAGAAGCGGACCGTCGTCGAGAGGCTCTGGAAGAGCTGGGCGTACAGGCCGCCGTGGCTCTGGAGCGTGCTCTCGGTGGTGGAGCAGGCCGCGAGGACCGGCAGGAAGGTCGTCTGCGAGCCCACGGGCGGAGGCAAGGAACGCGGGGCCCACAACTGCGGGAGGTGCGACGATGTCATCCTCGAAGGGCTCAAGGCGTTCTCGACGCACCAGGACGCGACCAGGCTGGCCAGGCCCGAGTGCTCCTGCAAGGAGAACTGGGAGAGGCTGATGGACATCGAGGGGTACGGCGTCGGCGGGACCGTCGATCTGCAGAGGTTCTACAGAAGGCGGGAATGAGACAGCCCCGCGATTGGGTTCCCACGGCAAGGTTCAAGTCAGTATATCCTAATCCTCCGCCGATGGAAATGGCGACTCCGACGCACAGGGCCGAAGGCAAACGCCTCATGCTCGCCCTCGGGATCACGGTGATCACCGCCGGGATGTGCATCTCGGCCGTTGGGGCGTGGTGCGACCTCAGCGACGCGCGACTCGATTACAGCGTCGACTGGGAGTCACTTGCCGTTTTCGGGGTGTTCATCACCGCGGCAGGGGTCGGCCTCTCCTCCAAGGCCATGCTGGGCCCCGGGGTCCCCCTGTGGAGGGTTCGCGATGGCGAGAGGGGGATGAACCCCTTGGCCGTCGTCATGCTCTGCCTCGGGATCGCTGCAATGACATTCGAGTCTGGGTTCCTGGCATTCGCGGCCCTCCTCGACTTCCCTCTGGGACCGGTGGGGACACATCTCACCCTGATCCTTGTGACAGCAATCCTCGTCACTGTCGGGTTCGCGACGAGGTACCGCCCGCAATCCATGGAAGGCGGGTCCGAGGGGACCACGCGGAGGATGCGGATGGCCACGGGCGCGGGGCTCATGGCAACGGGCATCATCCTCCAGACCGCGGCACTGCTCATCGGCGACGGCGTGGACGGCGGGTTGAACTCGATCTACGTCCTGTGGATGTTCGTCGCAGGCCTGGTGCTCGAGCTGTCTGGCCTGAGCGCGGTCCTGCCTCAGGGAAGGGCGTGGGTCGAGGGCGGTACCCTGAACGGACCGTAGGGCGCCCCAAAAGCTTTTTCACCCCGCACTTTGCTTAAGTCCAGCAGAAGGGTGACGGTCCGTTGAACGAGTACGAGATCAGAAGGGGCCTGGGAGACAACATCAAGCCTGAGAAGCTCAAGCAGGAGATGCAGGAGATGTTCGGGAACTCCCAGGAGAGGGACGGGAAACTGGTGTCGAGCTACGGCGCGATCAAGGAGATCTGGGCCTGGCCGAGCGGGAAGAAGCTCGCGATCGAGACCAAGATGGACCCGGCAGTGGGCAACGATGTCGCCCAGGACACGATCAAGAAGTACAACGCTTTTCTCGAGAAGGTGACGGGGTACACGTCCAAGGAGAGGGGCAAGCGCGCCCAGAAGGCCGCGAAAGAGGGGAAGCTCTGAGCGCCCACCGGGCCTTCCCGGCCGGTCAGCTTTAAATACAAGTACCCCATTCAGCACCCTGCGATACCTGAGGCGGTATCGGCCAGACGCCAATTGGGCAATGCCTCGGGCAACCCATCACTCGCGCTGAAACGTGTTTTCAGGCGCGAACGAGGCGTCACGGCCGAGATAAGGTGCCTCGGAAATGTGCTCGAACATTCGAGAGCATCCAGCCAGGTCCATCGCTTCGAGACGAGGGAGAGCAGATGCCAGCTACCAGACGTCCAAGGAGAGGCTCGATGGGCTATTCGCCCACAGGGGTTCGCCGGATACAAGGCGGGCATGACCCACGCGTTCATCGTCGACTTCCGCGCGAAGAGCACGACCGCCGGACAGGAGGTCCAGATACCCGTTACGGTCCTAGAGGTCCCGCCGATGAAGGTCTGCGGGGTCAGGCTGTACGCGGACACCGCATACGGCAGGAAGGCCGTCGGCGAGGTCTGGGCGAGCAAGCTCGACAAGGAGCTCGCGAGGAGGCTCCCGCTCCCCAAGGAGTACGACGAGAAGGCCGCCTGGGAGAAGGTGGCCAAGCTCGAGTACGACGACGTCAGGGCGCTCGTCTACACCCAGCCCGTCATGGTCTCCGGACTTCCGAAGAAGAAGCCCGAGCTCATGGAGATCAGGGTCGGCGGCGGGAAGATGAAGGAGAGGCTCGAGTACGCCAAGGGCGTCCTCGGCAAGCCAGTCACTGTCAAGGACTTCTGCAAGGAGGGCGAGATGGTGGATGTCGCCGCCATCACCAAGGGGCGCGGGTGGCAGGGCGTCACCAAGAGGTGGGGCACCAAGCTGCTCATGCACAAGAACTCCAAGCACAGGAGGCTCATCGGTACCCTGGGTACGAAGAGGCCGAACTACGTCAGGTCGACCGTCCCGCAGGGTGGCCAGAGGGGCTTCCATCAGAGGACCGAGCTGAACAAGAGGGTCCTCAAGATCGGCGACAACGGCCAGGAGGTCACCCCGAAGGGCGGCTTCCTGCACTACGGCGATGTCAGGAACAGCTACATGCTGATCCACGGGTCCGTCCCGGGGCCTTCGAAGCGCATCATCAGGATGAGGCAGCCGATGAGGACCAACTTCACCGCACTGAAGGAGCCGCCGCAGGTGACCTTCGTGTCCATCGAATCGAAGCAGGGGGTGTGAGCAGAATGGCTGAGAAGAAGGTCAAGGCCGCAGAGGCGAAGGCTGAGGAGAGGAAGCACCCCGTGGACGGGAAGGTCAACATCTACGACCTGAAGGGCGAGGTCGCCGGAGAGGCGGCGCTCCCGCAGGCTTTCAAGTCCGAGCTCAGGACCGATGTCATAAGGAGGGCCGTCACCGCCATCGAGGCGAACAAGCGCCAACCCTACGGGCCGTCACCGACCGCTGGCCAGCGCCACTCGGTCGAGACCTGGGGGAAGGGCAGGGGCGTCTCCAGGGTCCAGAGGATCAAGAACTCTTCGACGGGCGCGCAGTCCCCGAACAACGTCGGCGGCAGGCGCGCTCACCCGCCGAAGGTCGAGAAGGACCTCGGCAAGAAGATCAACAAGAAGGAGCTCGCGCTCGCAAGGTTCTCCGCGCTCGGCGCGACCTGCGACCTCGAGGCCGTCAAGGCGAGGGGGCACAGGTTCGACGGCGAGCTCACGGTCCCGGTCGTCGTCAAGGACGACTTCGAGGCGATCAAGAGCACCAAGGCGGCAGTCGAGGCGCTCGGTGCCATAGGCGTGCTGGACGATGTCGAGCGCGCCAAGGCAGGAACCAGCGTCAGGGCCGGCAGGGGCAAGATGAGGGGCCGCAGGTACAGGACCCCCAGGAGCATACTCGTCGTCGTCTCGAAGAAGTGCGACGTCGCGAGGAGCGTCAGGAACCTGCCAGGGGTCGACGTGTCCCTACCATCGAAGCTCAACGCGAGCAACCTCGCGCCCGGCGGAGCGCCGGGCAGGCTCATGGTCATATCCGAGACGGCCCTCGCGGCCATCGGCGGGTGGTCCCGATGAGAAAGCCCGTGATACTTCACCCGTACGTGACTGAGAAGACGATGAACTCGATGTCCGGGACCCCGGTCCAGGACCTCAAGGACGGCAACAGGCTGGAGTTCGTCGTGAGGATGGAC
>JALOTO010000079.1 GCA_025457845.1 Thermoplasmata archaeon
CAGGTCGACGAGGCCCTGCTGGCTGCGCTCATAGCCCAGCCGCAGGTGACCGGCGCGAGGGGGAACATAGTCGCGTTCTCGTCATGGAACGGGACCTCGCTCGTCGTCCGCGGCATGTCGGGCTCGTATGGCGAGCTCTCGAGCTACGCCGACGATTTCGGCCCCATCCCTTGGGAGGGGAGTGACTCACACTCAAGCGCGCACATCGGCCGCTCGCTCATGGAGCGGTCGGGCATCACGCCGCCATGCACCATCCCCCTCGTTGGGAGCTACTCGTCCAAGATCGAGTTCGTGGAGGTCGTCACGTGGTTCGAGTCCAGCGGGCCGCTCGACGACGAGCTAGTTGTCTCCGCGGACGTCGCGCGATACCTCTCAGGGATGCCTTCCGGGAAGGTTTCCTTCATCACGGTGACGACCTCGGACCCGTCCTGGCTCTCCGAGCTCCTCTCGCCCCAGAAGGCGCGGTTCACCATGTTCGACATGCACCTCTCCGAGGCGCTGGTCGCGGAGAGTGAACAGATCGAGGTGAGCGCTACCGTCCGCAACTGGGGGACGGCCGAGGGGTCGTGTCATGTCACCCTGCTCGTCGACGGCGCCGAGCAGGATGCCGAGGACCTGGTCATCGGACCGTTGTCGGAGAAGGAGGTCGTCTTCGAGTGGGAGGGATCGCATTTCGGGCTCGGGGAGCACACCGTGACGGTCTCCCTCGGCGGCGACTTCCCCGTGGTGCTCAACGCGACCTACCTGGCCGTGGAACCGTACCTGAGGGTCTCTGCCCCTTCGAGGGTCGCTCTCGGCGAGGCCTTCCAGGCGGTGGTGACGACCTTCTCCGGTGCCGCGGCGGACGGGGCCACGGTCACGTTCCTCGACCAGACCGCGGTCGCCGACGCGGACGGCGTTGTCTCGCTCCAGGCGACCGACGCGGGCGACGGCACGGTCGGGGCCGCCCTCGCGGGCTTCGCACCCGGCTCCGCGGCCGTCACGGTGTACGACCCATCCACATTCCCCGCCGAGTTCCTTCCGTCCGTGGCCTCGTTCACGGTGGAGCCCGCCTCGATCATGGAGTCGGACGATGCGACGGGCGTGGTCGTGGTGGAGAACGGAGGGACCGTGGCCGGCTTCTTCGAGGTGGAGGTCACAGTCGACTCGTCGGCCTACGCGACCCTGAACGTCTCTCTTCCAGGGATGTCCTCGGCGACCGCTTCGGTCCCGCTCTCGGGCCTCTCTCCGGGCGCTCACACCGTCCAGGCCGGCGACTACTCGGTCGAGCTGGCCGTCGTCCCGTGGTTCGCCGACGAACCGGACCTCGTCGAGCTGGTCGTCAGATACGGCGGCTCGAGCGCGGTCTCGTCCTCGTCTTCGCTCCCGCTGTACCAGGCGGCGAAGATCTCCGAGGGGAACGTGGCCGTCGCCCTCTTCTCCATCGGCGCCGTGTCGGCGCTGGTCTCCTCGCTATCGATAGTCGCGGCCTGCGCGAAGGAGGTGCACGAGGGGAGGAGGAAGCTCGGTGTGCTCAAGACGGTGGGCGCGTCGTCGAGGGCTATCAGGCGCTTCGTCTTCCCGCAGGCGCTGCTCCTGGGGCTCGGCGGAGGAGCCGCGGGCGTGCTCCTCGGCTTCGTGGCGGTGACCGTCATGTCGTCCTACGCCGGGCTCATGGTCTTCGGGCACGAGCTCTCGTTCTCCCTTGACCTGCAGGTGGCACTCCTCTCTCTCCTGGGCGCCGTCGTGATAAGCATCGCCTCGGCCCTGGCATCGGCAGAGATGGCCGCGAGGGAGACCGCCATCGCGACGATCAAGAAGCTGCCCGCGGAGGCGCCGCCCCAGGTGGATGTGGATGAGCTGCTGAGGGAGCGGTAGGCCCTCACTCCTCGACGGAGAACCAGAGATGCAGGTTGCCGTACGGGTACTGGGGCACTCCATCGCCGGATATGTAGAGGTCGAAGTCGACCCTCCAGGTGCCCGTCGACGGGAGCTCGAACACGAAGGTGTGGTTGACAGTGTCGCCCTCGTCGAGGGTGAAGTTCAGCCAATGGGAACCGTACAGGGTCGTGTTCCAGCCGTAGGCGTTGAGAGTGAATGTGCGCGGCCCGTCCTCGCCGTTGTGCATCTCGACCACGAGGGTGAGCGTGTGGTTCACGAGCCTCGTCGTGTTGATGTCCGCGCTGCCGTACTCGTCAGTCATCGCGAAGTATGTCCTCGATGGATACTCGGCCGTGACGATCAGCCCCAGGGAGATGGCAGAGACGACGAGCGCCGTTCCGAGCATCGCCGCGACCACCTTGTCGACCTTGAACGGCTCCGCCTCGGGGACCTCGGGCTTCGAGGACGCCACCGCGGGCCTCCAGAAGATTTCGGCCGCGACGGCTGAGAGGGTGAACAGGATGAGCGAGGCCCTGGTCGTGTCCGAGTCCAGCCCTATGGGCGTGAGGACCAGCAGGAGCCCCAGGAAGATCGCCACGAGGACGCTCAGGCCGAGGCTGAGGACGAACCTCGCCTCGAGGGAGGTGTCCTTCCAGAAGAAGAGCCTGACCACCGCGAAACCAGGGACGAAGAAGATGTAGGGGATGCCGAAGGCGAGGGCCGCCCAGGTGCCAGGGAACGCCAGCAGGACGAGCGTGGCGAGGAGCGAGAAGCCTATCACGGCCGCTCTCTGGCCGTTGTTGGTCTCGAGGGTCTTGACCGCCCTCGCAAGGACTTCATCTGTCGTCAGGTTGGCGTCCTCCTCCCCCTGGGGAAATCGTTTCTGCATATAATCCCTTTGCAGCGTTGTCCCGATACGCTCGGTTCAGCATACTGGCTGGGCCGGTGCGCGCGTGCAGGGACGCGTGGCGGAACCTATTTAAATCGGGATGCCAATAGTTGCGCTACCTACCAGACCCCCGAGGAAGGTTAGCCCATGGCCAAGTACGAAGACTCAGAAGAAATCACGTGTCCTGTGTGCGGCAAGCCCGTAGGGCTCGACGTCCCCTCCTGCCCGCATTGCGGAGCAGAGTTCGAGGAGGAGGAGGAGTCGCAGCCTGGCGCCCCTAAGCCTATCACCGTCGCCGCCGCCGAGATCGAAGAGGATGTCGCCTGCCCAGTCTGTGGCAAGGCCGTGGGCCTCGACGTCGCAGCCTGCCCCCACTGCGGGGCGGAGTTCGAGGAAGAGGAGATCGAGGAGGTCATCGAGGTAGAGGAGAAGCAGGTCGAGGTCGAGGAGGAGATCGTCGCCCCCAAGGCCGCTGCAAGGTCCAAGGCGAAGCCCAAGGTCATCGAGGAGGCCGAGGAAGCCGAGGAAGCGACCGCGGAGTCCTTCGAACTCACGAGCATACTCGACTTCAGGGTGATAGGTGTGTCCCTCATCCTGCTGGGCCTCATAGGTTCGCAGATCGCCATCTTCATCGACTGGTACTGGGGCTGGGTCCCGCCCATCGAGGATAACCTGGCCATGTTCCTCGCGATCGCCGCCGTGGTCGTGGTCGTCGGCCTGATGGTCTGGATGCTGGTCAAGAAGTTCGCATCCGACGGCAAGAAGGTCCCGAGCATGATGCCCAGCGTGTCGCTGTCGCTGTTCCTGTTCGGCATCTTCGCCCTGATCCTGGTCCTGATGTGGGACCCGATCAACTCGGCCCTCCAGGACAGCCAGATGCTCGTCGCGGTCGTGTTCGTCGCGATCCTCGCGGCCGGCATAGGGCTGATGTTCCTCGGGACGAGGGAGTCGGCGAAGGCCGCGTGCGACTGAGCCATCGCCTCAAACCGCCAAACCACTTTCAGGTTTTCATTCTCGTCACGCGCTCCCACCGTGCTACGTGTCGACCTTCGTATGCGTACTAATTTCGACACGGTTTTCGTGGTAGCTGGGGCCGTTCCAGCTGCCAACGTTGAAATACGATGTTATCGATTTCCAGGCCCGACACATAGCTAGGCAAGCCCTCTTTGGTTGGTGTGGTGGGGTGAAAGGACCTGGTGTGTGCGGGCGGCGCGATGGGACGCCCCCTTCAGCCCTTTTTCGTGCGGAGGATGCCTTTCACACGTGCGCCCGCGCGCGCCGCGCGCCTTCGCCCAGCATGTCCAGTCCGGCCCTCCTGGCATACCAAATAATTATATACTCATAGCTCGATATATTGAACCGAAGCAGAAGGGATGGACCAGCTAGTGCAATCTAGGATATGTCCACGGGCGTGTCCGCCCCTTCCGCACGGAACCAAAAAGGAGAGGAGACACGCATGGAGAAGAAGATCATCGCGATAATGGTCTCGCTGGTGGTCGTGGCGGCCGTGGTCGTCGGCGTCGTGCTCATCGCCGCGGGCGGAGTGCACACAGCGGGCGGATTCACGAAGCTGTTCGACTCACTCGAGTACACGGGCGAGGACTCGCACTACCAGCACCTGGAGCTGCCTTCCGACTGGGACGCCGGCGACGAGAAGGTCGTTTCCGACATGATAGTCGACATGGCCTACTCGGAGCAGACCGTCGGCCAGACCACGGTGTACATCACGACCCTGTACTTCGTGTACGTGGGCGAGAAGTGGAACGACCCCGACTGGGGCACCGCGTTCACCGTCCCGTACGAACCCGGATGGGACGACTACCTGCATGTTGAGCACGGGGCGTTCTACCTGACCGTCTCGTCCGCGACGAACATCGCAGACGAGTACGACATCGGCGACACGATAACCCTCAAGACATCGGTCGTCACGGTCGGGGACGACGGCGACCTCGCGTTCGGCTCGTTCTCGGTGTCGGGCGTAATCTGATCGATGCGTCCGCGCACACCAAAACCCCATCAACCCTTTAACCGGCTTTTCCGACCCCTTCCTTAGCACCCCTATAAACCTGTTCCCAGTACCTTCCGCTCGGCGAGCCTGGCAGGCAAAAGGTATTATAAGGCCAGCAAACATGACAGATTTATAAGACCGAGAGCGCGCTTCGAAGGGCAGCACATGCTTCTTGTGGGCTATGAGGGAAGCGTTCTACGGGGGGAGGGGAACCGTAGCCACCAAGTCTGGCAATGACGGACCCCCGCGCGGGAGAGATGAGACGCAGTGCGCCGGAGTATGCAGAGGAAGGCGGCACCACCTAATGCTGTAAGCGAAGGTGCCGGAGGCTTCACCAACGGCATCCGCTCGGAGCGTGTCGCCGCGATGAGCGGCGCCAGCGGCCCAGCCGGTGGCCTCACCAACGGGCGCACCAACGGCCTGACGAACGGGAGGACGAACGGCCTCACCAACGGAAGGCTCCGGGGAAGGATCAACGGGCTGACCAACGGCATCACGAACGGCCTCACGAACGGTGGCTCACGCCTCCCCTTCGGGCTCACCAACGGTAAGACCAACGGCATAACGAACGGCTTCGTCAACGGCAGGGGTGCGGTCAACGGCTTCAGGCTGTCATACCAGCCGCGCAAGCTCGCAGGTGCCCCGACCGATTCGAGGAAGAAGCTCCTCGCCGTCGGCATCCTCGTCACGCTCGTCCTCGCCCTCCCCTACGCCCTCGTCTACGCCTTCCCTCCCGAGGACGTCGAGGTCGACGGTTACTTCATGGACTGGCTCGATGCCCAGGTCTACAGGGACGAGCCAGACTCGGAGAATCCGGACATAGCGATCACCTCGTACGCCATGAAGCAGGGCGCGGGGAGGTCCTACTACTACGTCGCGACCGACGGTCTCCTCTTCGAGGGCAGGGACGGCGGCGCGGACGGCTTCTACATCTTCATAGACCGGGACGGCAGCGCGACCAGCGGGTACGACATCCGCGGGATCGGGGCCGACGCGATGGTCTCGGTGGTCGGCTGGAACAGCTCTGTCCAGCTCTCCAAGGTCTACTCGTTCGACCCGTCCGCGGACAGGATCGACTACGCGGGCTTCTCCGTCGCCGGGGACGTCCAGGTGGCGTTCGAGGGCGGCGAGATGGAGATAGGCACCGGCGTCTCGGTCTCCGAGGACGCCGTGGTTGCCGTCTGCGGGCGCAACACCAACACGTCTGACGACTGGTCCGAGGCGAACTTCGGGGCCGCGGGACCGTCGGTCCGAGTGGTCGAGGACCACGTGGCTCCCGACGTCACCGAGGGGCTCACGGACGAGCTGGTCATGACCCTCACGATCACCGGGAAGGGCCCGGCCTCGGAGCTGACCGCCCTCGGATTCGAGTTCCTCGGGGACACCGTCCCGACCGAGCTCACCGCCGTCATGGGCCTCAGGACCGTCGGGACTTCTCCCAACTCCACGATCACGCTCGAGGACCCGGTGCGCCTTGGCGGGGAGCCCGTCGAGCTGCAGGTGCTCGCCTCGTTCCCCGAGGGGTCCGAGGACGGCTCGTTCGGCCTCGACCTGGACGACGAGGCCCCGCTCATAGTCTCACCCAACGCCACCGTATTCGTCTCCTCGGTCCAGTCGGGCGCCCAGGTCTCCTACATCTCATCCGCTCCAGAAGAGGTCGTGATCGACGGCGCGTTCGCTGACTGGTCACATCTCATGCCTCTCGCGGACATGGTAAACGACACCGTGGACCTGGAGGGCCTGCCTCACCAGGACGCGGACGTCGACATAACCTCGGTCAAGCTCGACCGCGACGGCACCACCGCCTCGTTCTACATGGGCGTCGACGGGCGCATGCTCGGCGGCACGGACCTGCCTGGCGGCCTCGCGCGATGGGAGCCCCCGTCGGGCACGGCGGGCAACGTGACCAACATCACCGAGAGCATGTTCGGCGCGGACTTCGCGTTCGCGTTCATAGACACCGACATGAACGAGTCGACCGGGTTCTACATCGGCGGGTCGGAGATGTCCGTGTTCGTCGTCGGGAAGGACGGAATCGTCCTCTCGTCGGGCGCATACTCCTACGGGACGGCCGGGTGGACCTTCGTCGGCGACGTGGAGGCCGCAACCGACACCCACAGACTCGAGTTCCAGGCTTCGTACGAGCTCCTGGGGATCGAGCCCGGCAACGCATACCCGGTCACCTTCGTCGCAGAGGACTGGCGCGCCGTCCCGGCAACGCATACCCGGTCACCTTCGTCGCAGAGGACTGGCGCGCCGTCACGGACAACGTCACCGTCGGCTTGTGGGCGGTCGAGAACCCGCCCTCGAGGCTGTTCGGCGGCATACTGATCAACGAGATATACAACGGCCCGGGCTCGAACGACTGGCTCGAGCTCTTCAACACCGGCCCGACCCCCGTCGACATCACTGGATGGAAGCTGGCGGTGTACAACAGCGTCGGCACGCTCCTGTTCAACTACACATTCCCTGC
>JALOTO010000080.1 GCA_025457845.1 Thermoplasmata archaeon
CGAGGTGGTCGTCTCGGGGGAGAACGTCGAGGCGGTCCGCGCGGCAGGCTGTCCCCCTGGGACCGAGATCTCCGTCGAGGACCTGTTCTTCAACGTCCCCGCACGCAGGAAGTCGCTCAGGTCCAAGAGCGTCGAGCTGGCGCACTGCCGCGAGGTCGTCCTGAACTACACGCTCTGCAGGCCCGGCATATCGTTCACCTTCTCATCCGACGGCGAGGTCGACCTGGTCCACTCCTCCGCCGAGGCGATGAACGGCTCGCTCGTCTCGGCGTTCGGGGCGAAGGCAGGTTCGGGGATGCTCTCCGGCTCCGCGGACTCCGACGGGCTCAGGGTCGAGGTCAACCTCGCCCGCCTCGAGCACACAAGGTCCTCCTCCGCCGACCTCAAGGTCTTCGTCAACGACCGACCAGTCAGGAGCCAGCGGATCGTCTCCGCGGTGGTCAAGGGGTTCGGCTCCAAGCTCATGAAGGACCGATATCCCATGGGCGTCGTCAGGGTGTTCGTGGATGGCCAGCAGGTCGACGTCAACGTCCACCCCACGAAGCGGGAGGTCAGGTTCGACGACGAGCAGAAGGTCGCATCCACGGTCGAATCTGCCGTCAGGTCGGCCGTCGAGGGCCCGGACCTGTCCTTCAGGTACGACCTCACCAGGTTCGCCGAGACCTTCGTCCCGAAGACGGAGATGCCCTCGGTGCAGGTGGCCGCCGGGGTCCAGGCCATCCTGACGGTGGGCGACCGCCCGACGGAGAGGAAGGGGCACGCCGCCATCGTCCCGCTCGCACAGATCATGGACACCTACATCCTCGCCGAATCAGGTGGGAACCTCCTGCTCGTCGACCAGCACGCGGCCGCGGAGAGGGTCGTATACGAGGGCATCCTCAAGGCGGTCGAGACCGGGAAGGAGGTCTCTCAGACCCTCCTCACGCCGCTGGTTGTGAACCTCACGCCTACGGAGGCGCGCGTCGTCGAGGAGAACATGGAGCTCCTCGCGCAGGCGGGCTTCTCGGCGGAGCCGTTCGGCGGGAGCTCGTACGCGTTGAGGACGATCCCGACGGTCCTGGGGGTCGCCCAGGGCGAGTCCGCGTTCAGGGCGGTCCTGGGGGACCTGGCCCACATGGCCCCGCAGAAGAGGCTCGGCCTCGAGGTCATCTGGAGGGTCGCCTGTCATACTGCCATCAGGGCGGGGCAGCCGCTCTCCATGAACCAGATGAGGCAGCTCGTCGCGGAGCTCATGGCGACGGAGAGCCCTTGGACATGCGAGCACGGGAGGCCGACCATGATAGCCCTCTCGCCCGCGGACCTCGAACGGCTCTTCAAGCGCAGGGTCTAGGGCCGCTCAGCCGAACAGCGGGGACCCGTCGGGCCGGACCACCCCGTACTTCTTCGCAACCGCTGCGACCCTCTCGGCCTGGACGGGCTCGAGGGGCATGGGCTTGTGCGACGCGAGGAGTCCCTTCGCCCTCCTGGTCGCGTGCTCGACCAGCTGGTCCTTCGCCCCATGGGTGTGGTAGGCGGTGACCTGCGGGACGAGGAGGTCCTTCCTCATGTGCCTGAGCGTGTGCGCGTCCGAGAGGAAGGTCCCTCCCGGCCCCTGTCTGGCGATGGCGTCGATGCCGAGGGTGTGGTCGTCGATGTCGATACCGCGCCTCATCCTCTCGAGCCATCTCCATGTCTCGCAGTCGATGACGAGCTTCTCGGCGGAGACCATCCCGGCCCTGTCGAGCCCTCCGAGGCCGACCATCATGTCCGCTCCAATCAGCGATGCGCTCATCGCGGTCATCATGCTCTGGTACCCGGCCTCCGCCCCGAGCGTGGTCGCGGTGTTGGACGGCCCTCCGGCGCATGACGGCAGGCCGTAGTGCCTGGCCATCTCCACCGCCGCCGAGTCGATCAGGACACCTTCGGGGGTGCCGCAGAGGAAGACGCCGGACCTGAGGTCCGTCACTCCCGAGAACGACGAGTAGATCGATGGTGCCCCCCTCCTTGCCAGCTGCGTCAGGGTCAGCCCGCAGAGATTCTCTGCGTTGACCACGGTGAGAGAGCCTGCGACCGTTACGGGGGTGACCGCCCCCGCTATGGCCATCGACAGGTTGACCACGGGGATGCCGGCCTTCGAGAGCGCGACAAGCCCCTCGGCCTCCCCCGCGTCGTACCTGAGGGGTGATATCGGCGTGCAGACGTCGGAGAAGATCGGCTTCTTCGCCAGCTCCTCCTCCGAGCCGAGGATCGCGGCGGCGGTCTCGATCTGGAAACGCGCCTCCTCCTCGGAGGCGGCCCCGTGCTGTATGTGCTTGGATGAGTGAGTGATGGCGGCGAGGAATTCGTGGAACGAGGACCTGTCCGAGGGCATGTCCGTCGCCACGACGGGAGGCCACACGAAGTCCACCTCCGGCAATGCGTCCGCGAGCACGACCAGGTCGACCAGGTCCTTGAGGGTCGAGCCGCGCTTCTCGCCCGTGGAGACATCGAACACCGCGGGCGGCTGCCCGTCGGTGGACATGAGGTGGACCCCTTCCTTCGGCAGCTCGAAGTCCACCCCTCTCCTGGAGCATATCCTGATGCTCCTCGGGGCAGAGCCGAGCGCATCATTGACCGTCCGCTCGTCCAGGAAGGCCATCCGTCTCGCGGGGTCGACCTTGACCCCTGCCTTCTCGAGCATCCCGAGAACTGCCCCGCTCTCTATCCTCACGCCCACTTCCGAAAGGACCCAGAGCGAGGCCCCATGGACCTTCTCCCTGTCCGCCTTGGAGAGCACGCTCATGCTTGCCATCGTCACGCAGTCACCCCACCGACGCCAAACGTCGCGAGCCCGCGCGCGCGCCCGTTCGGTACGTCGTAAGTCCGGAAGCCTTCATCCTTCATAATACATTAACATCTTGAATAGGCCACGTGTCAATGCCCCGTCCTGACGCGCGATGCGCTCGCGCGCATGTTCCGCCCGCTCGTGCGAAAGCTTTTATCCCTCCCTGAATGCTCCGACCCACAGTCAGAAGGTGAAGTGATGGGTCACAACATGGCCATAACGGAGCTCGACTCCGAGAAGGCACTCTGCAAGAAGAAGAAGATGACTATCGCGAAGGTCAGGCTGTCCGACCCAGGGCAGTTCGACCAGTACGTCGAGGTCGAGAGGAAGATCGACATCCCGAAGGCCACCGAGAAGCTCGGGCAGGACAAGATGGCCGAGATATTCAAGCGCTCGAGGCTGCGGGCCGTCGAGGTCGAGGAGATGTCCGTCGAGAAGATCAAGGACCCCGCCGACCAGAAGACCCTCGCCCCGTTCGTCAAGGAGATCAAGACCGGCTGGATACAGTTGGACACGGTCCCTGCCGACAAGCGCAAGGCCGTGGAATCGGCCGCCAAGAAGGACGACTGCGTCACCGAGTGGGACCTGGTCGAGTTCGACGACATGTACGCGACCTGCGCCAAGTGCGAGATGTCATGGGACAACAAGAAGGGCTGCGTGGGCAACTTCGGCCCGAGCGGCTCACCGGTCCCCGAGCTGGCCAAGAAGTACGGGCTCAACATCCTCGCCAAGATCGACGACCTGGCGGCGAAGAAGACCATGCTGACCTCGAAGGACGCGGAGAAGCTCCTCGAGGAGGTCAAGGTCATACGCGAGAAGTCGCCGGCCGAGGGCAAGATGACCGTGCGCAGGATCGAGGGGACGCTGAACAGGCTCGAGTCGATGGGCAAGTGCGCCCGTGACTTCGGGGTCGGGTTCTACTTCTTCTGAGAAGGGGGGCAGGACCACCATGGGCACGCCTCCCACCAACGGCACGGACGTGCTCGTGGTCAAGAACCCCCAGGGCGCCCTCTCGCTCGAGTTCGTCCCGGTGAGGGAGAAGGTGGCGAGGGCGTTCCTCAGGAACTCCCCCAGGGGGCTGAGCCTCTCCAAGGAGGACTGCTCAGGCCTGGGCGAGGAGCTCCTGTCCAGGGGATATTCCGCGATCAAGGTCCAGGACAACAGGAAGAAGCTATTGGCCCGCTCGCTCGCGCCGGTCGGCTGGGGTGTATCGAGGGCCGTAGGCGACGACCTCGGCCGCGACTGCACCATATGCACGCCTTCGGACCTCCCGCTCGACCCCGAGCTGTGCGACGAGAACGGCTGCAAGCTCGAGCTCCGCGGGACCGACTCGATGGTCGGGATAGGCATAGACCTCGGCGGCAGGAAGGCCTGGGCCTTCTACACCGACGACGGGGAGACTGCGAGGATAGTCTCCGGCCAGGACCGGAGGCAGGGGATGCTCGTCGCGTACGACCAGGCCGACCTCACGGAGGCGGTCGCATGCCTGCTCCGCTTCCTGGTCGCGTCGAGGAAGAACTGGGCCGTCTTCTCGGAAGACCTCGGCAGGTTCGTCAGACCGTTCGACCCCGGGACGATGTGGCGCATGGTCCTCGACCGGCCGACGTCGTACGACCACACCGCGAAGCCTCTCTCCAAGGAGAACAGGAAGCAGGCGACCGCGCTGTTCTCCGAGTACTACGACGAGCCGACCCTGACGGCGATGCTCCGCCTGAGGAGGTTCGCGTCCGACCCGTCGTACTCCATCCATCTGGTCGACGGGGGGTTCGTGATCGTCAGGCTGGACGGGGAGACCGGCCTCGTCTACGACATCTATGTCACCCCATCGAAGCAGGGGACGGGCCTCGGGGGAGAGCTCATGCGCTGCGCCCTCTCGCACCTCGCGGGCAGGGCGAACAGCGTCATACTCCACACGAGCTTCCCGAGGGCGAAGGCCATGTACGAGAAGTTCGGCTTCAAGGCGACATACTCGCAGCTCACCGTCAGGCTCGACGAGACCGTCCTCACCCCGCCCTCAAGTTAGATATAGGATTATCATGATGCCATCGCATCGCGCGCCGATGGCGCGTCAGGGGGTCAGGATCTGATCGACAGGCAGCGTGTTCTGAGCGTGCTCGAAGGCTACGACCTGAAGAAGGCCAAGATCGGCGTGGTCGCATCCCACTCGGCCTTGGACGTCTGCGACGGCGCCGTAGAGGAGGGCTTCAGGACCGTCGGCATCTGCCAGGAGGGCAGGGACAGGACCTACTCCAGGTACTTCCGCAGCCAGAGGGCGCCCGACGGCAGGGTCCTCAGGGGCGTGCTCGACGACTGCTGGATGGTCAAGAGGTTCAAGGAGATGATGCAGCCCGAGTTCCAGGAGCGCATGAGGAAGGAGAACGTGCTCTTCGTCCCCAACCGCTCGTTCACCTCGTACATCGACCTCAAGGAGATAGAGGACGACTTCGCGGTCCCGCTCGTCGGCTCGAGGGCGCTGCTCAGGAGCGAGGAGCGAGGCGAGGAGAAGGACTACTACTGGATCCTCGAGAAGGCCGGGCTGCCCTTCCCGAAGAAGTACGCCAGGCCCGAGGACATCGACAGGCTGGTCATAGTCAAGCTCCACCACAAGGTCAAGAAGCTCGAGAGGGGCTTCTTCACGGCGGCGTCGTTCGAGGAGTACAGGCGCAAGTCGCAGGAGCTGCTCAAGAACGACGTCATAACCGAGGAGGACCTCGCGGCCGCGAGGATAGAGGAGTACGTGATAGGCCCGGTCTTCAACCTCGACTTCTTCTACTCCCCGCTCGAGACCAAGATGGAGCGGATCGAGCTCATAGGCGTCGACTGGAGGTTCGAGACCTCCCTCGACGGGCACGTCAGGCTCCCCGCCCCGCAGCAGATGACCCTGGTCGGGGCGCAGGCCACCCCCGAGTACACGGTCTGCGGGCACAACTCCGCCACGATGAGGGAGAGCCTCATAGAGGGGGCGTTCGACCTCGCCGAGAAGTACGTCAAGGCCGTCAGGGAGCACCATCCGCCGGGCATCATAGGCCCGTTCTGCCTCCAGACCTGCGTCGACAAGGACCTGAAGTTCCACATCTACGATGTGGCCCCGAGGGTCGGCGGCGGGACCAACGTGCACATGTGGGTCGGTCACCCGTACGGCAACACCACCTGGAGGACCAACATGAGCACCGGCAGGAGGCTCGCGCTCGAGGTCAGAAGGGCCATAGAGACGGGTCAGGTCGACAAGATAGTCACCTGACGCCACATACGGCACATGCCAGCTGCCTCCGCATGGCCCTCCTTCGTAGGAGGGCCGGATGCCCAAAGCTTATAAAGGGGTAATCTATTCGCCGGAATACCTTTCTCAGGGGGGGCTATGTTTAGGCTCCTTGGAGAGTGAGGGGTAATCGAATGAAGACGGATGTAAAGAGCAAGCTATCAGCCAGCCTCATCGTGCTGGTAATGGCGATATCTGCCCTGGCCGTCCTGCCCGGATCCTTTGCCGGCGCGGACGCGGGGACGAACACGATATTCGTGCCAGTCGTTTCAGGCGGCACGCCAGTAACCACCGGCGTAACGGTAACCCTCACGAACGTGCACACGGGCGAGGTCATAACGGCCCCCTACTCATCGACCTACGGCGTCTACATGGCGACCGGGGCCCCATCGGGCTTCTACAGGGTCGATGTCGTCGCGGACGGCTACTACGACGAGTTCGCGGCTGAGGAGTTCAGGTTCGACGGGCTGTCGACCTACACCGTCGACTCGGTCATCCTGACCGAGTTCGCCCCGATGATATACACCTGGAACGTGACCGTCAGGGACGTGACCACGAACCAGAAGATCGTCGGTGCCGATGTCATGTTCTACGACCCGGTGATGGATGAGGTCGTCGCGAGCGAGAAGACGGACTCCACTGGAGTGGCGTCGGTCGAGATATGCTCGTCGCCGGTCCTCGGTGACCTGGACCTGGTCGTGAAGGCGGACACCTACCGCTACCACATAGAGCCGGTCGCGGTCACCGGTGACAACCTCACTGGGGACCCGGTCCTGCTGACCAAGTCCGTGCGCGTCACGGGCTTCGTGGCGGACTACGACAGCCCGGCCTCGAACGTGGTCGCATACCTGCTCAGCCACGACGTTCGACACGATCGCTGGCGACTACACGCTCTGTGTGGACGCGGACGGCGTGACCTCGTACATCGAGAACATAACCGTCGCTTCGAGCGCCATCTACTACAGCCTCGAGGTCGGCGACGAGCTCGCCAACCAGACCCAGAGGACCGAGGCGGTCTCCCTGGTCTACGGGGCGGACTTCAACTCGTTCGACCTGTCAGTGGCCACGGTCTGGTCATACGACGACGCCCACCCGGGCCTCGAGTTCGCGGACATGGGCAGCCTGAGGCTGCAGATCGACCTCGCGATGGGCAACGCTGACGGCGTCGTGAGCACCACGGAGGCGGCCGCGTTCAACGCGAAGGTACTGGGCTTCGGGGCACAGCACGTGACCTCGTCCAGGCTCCTGACCGTGAACGACACGATCTACGAGAGCGCCCTCACGCTCAGCCCGTTCAGCCTGACGGGTGTGGCGGGCGGGATAGACTCGGTCGCCGGTGTCTCGTACAGCTACGGCTGCGACTACACAGCGGTGGACTCGATCGATGTCGGCGCGGACGACTACACCTCGATGGGCTATGTCAACTACGACACCGACTCGGTCAGCTACGACTACTCGATCGCGCTGCCCGACGGCTACGAGCTCGTCAACAACGCGACCACGAGCCACGTGAACGTCACGGAGTACCTCGTCGTCCAGATAACGGCGGACGAGTACACGGGCGGTCCCGAGGCCATATCGATGATGTTCGAGGCCTCCGAGGCGCCGATAGCAGGCGCGGGCATCGTGGACACGGAGTACACCTACGCGGTCCTCGAGGACAAGAACATCACGAAGTACTACGTGCGCGCGGGCTTCGAGTTCAACTTCACGGCGGCCGACTCCTCGGACCCGAACGGGAACCCGTTGACCTTCACATGGCTCTTCGATGACGGCAACACCACGACCACGGGCGATGTGCTCGCCGCATGGAACTACACAGACGCGCACGAGCTCTATGTCGTGAACCTCACCATCGAGGATGTCGGCGGGCTGGTCAACTGGACCGAGCTCAACGTCACCGTCGACGGCATGGACCCGACGGGCGTCATAACCGTGAAGAACCTCACGGTCGAGGACGACGCGTTCAGGGTCGACGAGGGCGAGTACATAACGGTCAACGCGACCTCCTCGTTCGACGACGCGGTCTCCGCGGACGACGAGCTGGGCCTGATCGACTATGTCGAGTTCGACTACGGCGACGGCAACTCCTCCGGCCAGGTGGACTGGCAGGACGACGAGCAGAACGTGACCTTCTCCTACGAGAACGCGGGCACGTACACGCTGTACCTGAACGTCACCGACGTTGTCGGGCATGTCTCCTCGACGACCATGACCGTCACCGTCAACGACACGACCGGGCCGACGGCGAGCTTCAAGGTCCTCAACGAGACCTGGGGCACGAGCCTGATCGAGAACACGACGCTCTACTTCAACGCGAGCGCCACGGTCGACAACGTCGACGAGCTCGAGGACATGATGTTCTCGTGGTACTTCGACGACGACCAGGGCGACGACTCGTGGCTGAACGGCACCGGCCTCTACAACGTGACGCATGTCTTCGAGGCGACCGGGACCTTCACCGTCAAGCTCAACGTGACGGACCTGTCGAACAACTCGGGGACCTACACGAAGAACGTGGTCGTGGCATCGAGCGCGAGGCCCGATGTGAGGATCGACGCGATAACCTTCGACCCCGAGACCTTCGAGGAGGGCGTCGCCGGGACCATAATCGTGAACCTGACGAACAGGGGCAGCGCCGTGGCGACCGGAGTGACCATCACGTTCTACATGGAGAACGACGACGGTACCGAGACGCTCATAGGCTCGACGACGACCCTCTGGAACGGCACCAGCCAGGTGACCTCCATAGGCATCGGCGGCACGGCCCAGGTCAAGTTCTCCTGGACGCCGGACGCGAAGGGCGCGTACACCATCAAGGTGAACGTCACGAGCACGGACCAGCTGACGACCCACGACCTCAACGGGGATGTGGATGTCAACGAGGCCGGCTGGAAGAAGATCGCCCTCTGGGGCGGTGTCGCGGCCGTGATCGTGCTCGTCCCGCTGCTGCTCTACCTGCGCGGCAGGTGGTCCAGGCGCGAGAAGAAGGGCCCGAGGCGCGAGAAGCGCGAGGAGAAGGGCGAGGAATAGGCGTTCCCCGTCCCTCCAAACCCTAAAACCTCTTAACGCACCCTTTTGATTCCCTACCCGGATGAACACCTCACGTGCCTGGAGGCTGGTAGACAGCGGCATGGTCGCCCCCGCGGAGTCCGCGGCCCTCGACGAGGCACTGCTGGACTCCCTGGCGTCGGGCCGGTCGGCACCTACCCTCCACTTCTACGTCAGGTCCGCCCCCACGGTCTCCCTGGGCTACTTCCAGAAGGCCTCGGAGACGGTGGACCTCGATGCGTGCAGGCGGCTGGGGGTGACCCTCGTCCGGCGGAGGTCCGGCGGGAGCTCCATCTACACGGACCAGGGGCAGCTCATATTCGCGCTCGTGCTGCCCGAGGAGGCCCTCCCGAGGGAGCGGGAGGCGTCCTTCAGGCCCGTCTGCGGGGCGATCGCTCGCGTGATATCCTCGTACGGGCTCGATGCGAGGCACAGGCCCGTGAACGACGTGGAGGTCGGGGGCAGGAAGCTCTCAGGCAGCGCGCAGCTCAGGGGCAGGGGCTGCGTCCTGCACCACGGGACGGTCATCGCGGACACCGACCTCTCGAGGATGGACGCAGTGCTCAGGGCGGGTGAGACGGGGACGCTCCCGTCTGAGCGCGTCACTACCATGGCCGCGCTCCTGGGAAGGGCGCCTGACCTGCAGGACCTCGAGGACAGGCTGACGGCGGCGTTCGCGGAGGCCCTGGACGCAGAGTTCGTTCCCGGGGCGATGACCGTCGACGAGAGGGCGGCGGTGGAGAAGCTGGTCGACGAGCGCTACTCGAGGGACGAGTGGAACCTCAGGCGATGAGGCCTACATCTCCTCTGGCGCCTCGATCCCGAGGCAGTCTAGCGCGTTCCTCATGGTCCACATGCTGGCCTCCACGAGGGCGAGCCGGGAATCCCTGGCAAGCCCCTCGGACTTCAGCACGGGGACGTACCTGTAGAACTGGTTGAACTGGGCTGCGAGGTCCTGGGCGTACGCGGCCATCGGGTGTGCCCGTCTGTCCTCGGCGCATGTCTGCACGACCGACGGGAACCTCGCTATGAGCTTCGCGAGGAGCCTCTCGTGGTCGTTGACCAGGTGCGCGGGGTCGAAGCCCCTGCCGCGCTCCCCGGCCTTCTGGAGGATGGAGCACGCCCTCGCGTGGGCGTACTGGACGAACGGGGCGCTGTTCCCCTCGAAGTTGAGGGCCTCCTCCCACTTGAAGACTATCTGCTTCTCGGCCTGAATCCTGATGATGTTGTATCTGAGGGAGCCGATGCCCACCACGCGTGCGATCTCCCTCATCCTCTCCTCGCTCAGGTCCGTCCTGCGGGCCTTCACCTCCGTGTAGGCCCTCTCGACCGCCTCGTCCATGAGGTCGTCGATGTAGACGACCCTGCCCTGCCTCGTGGACATCCTCCCCTCGGGCAGGGAGACGAAGGCGTAGTAGACGATCTCCGGCTTCTTCTGGATGCCCATGATGCTCAGGGCGGCCGCCAGCTGCTGCTGCCCGAGCTTCTGGTCCTCGCCCAGGACGTTGACCGGCACGTCCGTCCTGGCGAACTTGTCCATGTGATATGCGAGGTCCCTCGTGGTGTAGAGCGATGTCCCGTCCGCGCGGGTGAAGACCCACTTCGTGTCCCTCCCCGCGATGCCGAACTCCTCGAGGTCGAGGTGCCACGCCCCGTCGTCCTCCTCGACGGCGTACTTGGACGCCTTGAGCCGCTCGATGACCCTGTCGACGCTGCCGTCCTCGACGAACCTCGACTCCCAGGTCGCGCCGTCGAAGCCTATGTTGATCCGCTCGAGGCTGCCCATGACCGCCTTGAGCACGCGCTCGCAGGTCTCCCTGGCGAGCATGACGGTCTCGTGGTCCCCGTGCTCCAGCTTGTAGAGCATGGAGTCGACCTGCTTGAGGACCTCCGGGTCCTCCTCGACCCGCTTGTTGGCCTGCTGGTAGAACAGGACGTATCGGAAGTGGTCGCCCTCCTTCTCCGGAGGCGACTCGAGAGTGAGGTTCTTGACGCCCCAGGTCATGATGACGACCTGCCTGCCGACGTCGTTGACGTAGAACTCAGTGGTCACGGCGTAGCCTGCGCGTCGGAGCAGTCTGCCCATGGTGTCGCCTATGATCGGGTTCCTGGCCCTGCCGACGTGAAGGGGGCCGGTCGGGTTCGCGCTCGTGTGTTCGAGCAGTATCCGGACCTTCTTGTCGTCGCCGGAACCGTAGAACTCCTTCGCCTCGACAGCATCGAGGACCGTGTTCCTGGCAAGCTCGTCGAAACGCACATGGAAGTTGACGTACCCGCCCGCGGCCTCGGCCTTCTCGATGCTCCCGTGGGGCTTGACGCGCGAAGCGATGTCCTTCGCTATCGCGTCCGGCGCCTTCCTGAGCTGCTTCGCGAGCGGGAAGCAGGCGAACGCGAGGTCCCCCATCCCCTGGGGGGCCTCCGCGAGAGTGACGGGTGCCTGGACCTTCAGGTCCGCGAGGACTGTCGCCAGGGCCGAGGACACCTCGTCCCTGAATGCCCGGAATGCGTCCTTGGTCATCGAGCCCACATCACTTGATCCTGAAGCGGAGTATGCCCGCTATCCCGCCGAACGCCTTCTTGAGGAGCTCCCCTTCCTCAGACTCGCCGGACACGAACTCCACCTTGGTGTTGTTCGCGTCGGCCATCTTGTGGAGCTCGCCCACGAGGTCCTCGACGGCGTCCACGTTCATCTCCGCACCGCACTTTTCGCACTTTATCTCTTCCGTCGAGTCCGCGGCCAAGACCTGCTTCTTGTTGCCGCAGGACGGACACGACACATTGAGCCTGACGCGCCTTATGTCCTCTGAGAGTATGAGTATGTCCACGGCCCCGATGAGGAGCGCGTCCCTCACCTGGTTCTCCCCGTAGACCGCGAGCCCACCGTCGGCCTTCCTGATCTCCTCGAGCAGCTTCTGTATGAGGTCCTTCTCCCTCATCAGGTCGATGGTCTTGAGGGAATCCCTGGCCTTCTCGACCAGCTCCCTGAGCCCGTACTCGTCCGTGTAGCCGACATCGAAGGTGTCGACGATCTTCTTCTGGAGCTCGTAGTGGAGGTACTCGGTCTTGACGAAGTACTCCTTGGTCGGGCCCGGGCCGGCGACGAGGACGCCCACCAGGTCCTTCCTGGAGAGGAAGGCCTCGTTGGCTATCTCCGCGACCTTCTTGTAGAACTCGTGCGCGGCGATCTCCTCGAACCTGCGGGCGGACTGGCCGCCCCTGCCATGCTTGCTGGGGACGAGCGACTGGATGTTCTTGACCGGGATGATCCGCTTGCCGTGGAGCAGCCCGATGGTCGCCTCGCCCCTGTCTATGACAATGAGCCCGTAGGCCTCCTTGTCCTCGAGCATCCCCTCGAGCGGCTCCGTGAAGAAGTTCGAGTCACATCGGTAGACGAAGGTGGGGACCGGGTCCGGCGGTTCGAGCACGTACTGGATCATGCTGGTCTGGTCAGCGCCGACCGACCTGTGGCCGACGAAGAAGACGAGCCCGTTGTCCGGCGCCGATTTGTAGTTCTTGAGCCTCGCGAGGATGGAGGAGATCGCACCCTGCACGTTCTTCCTCGTGCTCGACGACTTGATGTTCGATGACTGCGAGTACTCGTTCCTTAGGTAAGCCGCGACATCCGAGAGCTGCCTCGCGGGCGGGATGTACAGCGATATGAGTTCCGTGCCCCGGCCGGAGAGCTTCCTTACCTCCTCGAGGCTCCTACGGAACTCGTATTTCTGGAGGTCCGTCAGTTCGGTCATCGGAGAACAACCAGTCCGAAACCTTTTGTACGGGTTAGAGCGTTCTCCGTTATAAAGGTTGACCAGATGGAACCTGTGGTCCTATCCCTGGGTGGCTCCGTCCTGGTGGACTCCGAGGACAGCTCGGGGTTCATCAAGGCGGTCGCCGCCGTGCTGCAAGAAGTGTCCCGGAACCGCAAGGTCTACGTCGTCACCGGGGGCGGCAAGGTCGCGCGCTTCTACATACGCAACGG
>JALOTO010000081.1 GCA_025457845.1 Thermoplasmata archaeon
TCGAACCCGAGGATCTGCTTGTTCTTCTCGAAGAACTCCGAGACTGCGATCTCCTTCTGCTTCTTGGCCAGCTCATGAGCGATAGATGCCAAGCTGAACTGCCTCCGCACACGGGAAGCAAAAGCGATGTGACGCCCTGTGCATCCCAGGTCATCTGAACGCCATACTCGGATAAAAAGGTGATTGCCGTCGATGCGCCTGCTGGCTACATCGCCGGACCATCAGGATATGAGATGGCGTCGCCGCGCGGCTCAGTCGAACTTCTCTCCGCACTTGGGGCACTTGGTGGCGCTCTCCGGTGCCTCGGGCCCCTTCGCCTTCGCGGGGACCGGCTCCTTGGGCTCCTCCTTCTCCTCCTCGCCCTTGTCGGAATCGAACTTCTCCCCGCACTTCGGGCACACGGCCGCGTCGGCCGGCACGTCCGTCCCGCACTCGGAGCAGACGAATGTGTCGCCCTCGGGTTCGAGGCCCATCGCCTTTGCGAGGCTGGGCACCTTGGTGTCCTCCTTGCCAGCCTTGGCCTTCTCCTCGGCGATCTTCTTGCGCGATTCGGTCTCCCACTTTGCGATCTGTGCCTCGCGCATCTTCCTGGCCCTCCTGGTCCACCAGATCATGAAGACCATGATCGCGTACATCGGGAAGAACTGGATGAGCACGAGCTCGAACGAGAAGATCACCCACGGGACCAGGACCGCGGTCGCGCTGTCGTGTATCGGCCCGACGCCGGACGCATAGATCCATGTCCCGTTCACGTCTGCCCAGAAGATGTAGAAGTTCACTGCCTCAGTGGTGATGGCGTTCCGGCCGTAGACGGCGACGCCTGTGGCGTTGTCCCACGAGACCAGGCCCATGGTGAGGTTGACCTCGCTGGCGGCGTCGAACATGTTGCCTTTGTACCCGACGATGGTGACGTTCACGTCCTGGATCTGGCTCAGGTTGTCGGCGCGTATCGAGACCGTGTAGTTGTAGGACAGGTCGGCCGCGCCGTGCATCGGCGTCACCTCGCCGTCGTACATCGTGAGGTCCTCGTTCTCGGCCGTCATGGGCTCGAGGTTGAGGTACCCGTAGGTCAGGTACGACGTCTGGACGACCGCGCAGGCGAGGGCTGTGACGAAGCCGATCAGCATGAGCTTCTTGATGTCCTTGACCTCGAAGCTCCACAGGAGCATGAGCAGGGCGCCAGGGGCGATGAGGCCCATGAGGCAGCAGGTCGTGCCGCCCCAGACGACGTAGACGAAGTACAGCAGGACCGTGACCAGGATCGCGGTCGGTATGGGCAGTTTCGACTTCAGGAACTTGGCGTAGTAGCCCTTGACCATCTCAATGGCCTTCACGGCGCCCGACTTCGGCCGCTCCTCTGTCATGAGCAGGGCAACCTGCTATCCCCATAAAAACATTGGTCCGGGGACCCGCCGCCGGGCGCCAACAATTATATAGTCTCACCCGCAATCGAAGACTTCCTTTTCGCATGGAGGCTCCAGCGATGAAGACCGCGGTCATAGCCATAGGAGGGAACGCCATCCTGAGGTCCGGGGAGAAGCCGACCCAGGAGAACCAGATGCGCAACGTGGCGGTCACATGCCACGGCCTAGCGGACCTGATACAGAAGGGATACGACATAGTGGTGTCCCACGGGAACGGCCCGCAGGTCGGCGACATCATCCTGAGGAACGACCTCTCGAAGGACAAGGTCCCGCCCATGGCCATGGACGTCTGCGCAGCCGAGAGCCAGGGGCAGATCGGTTACATGCTCCAGCAGGCCCTCTCTTCCGAGTTCATGCAGAGGGGGATGGACAAGGTCGCCGTCTCCCTCGTCACTCAGGTCGTGGTCTCGGCCGACGATCCGGCCTTCAAGGACCCCACCAAGCCCATAGGCCAGTACTACTCTGAGGAGGACGCGAAGAAGCTCCAGGTCGAGAAGGGCTGGACCATGTCCCTCGACAAGAAGCGCGGCGGCTGGCGGAGGGTCGTGGCGTCGCCCGACCCGATAGGCATAGTGGAACACAAGCCCGTCCGCAGGCTGGTCTTCGGCGGGGAGAACCAGGCCGAGGTCGTTATAGCGTGCGGCGGCGGAGGCATCCCGGTCGTCAAGAGGGACGGCAGGTACGTCGGGGTCGAGGCTGTCGTCGACAAGGACCTCGCAGCGGCGATGCTCGCCATCAGCATCAACGAGCGCCTGTTCATAATCGCGACCGACGTGGAGAACGTCTGCGTCGATTTCAACAAGCCGACCCAGAGGCCACTGGGGAAGATCACCCTCTCCGAGGCCAAGAAGCACTACGAGGCGGGCCAGTTCCCGCCGGGGAGCATGGGCCCGAAGGTCTTGGCCGCCATACGTTTTCTGGAGAAGGGCGGGGACGAGGTCATAATAACCGCGACGACCAAGCTCGTGGACGCCCTCGAGCGCGGGGCTGGAACGCATATCTACAGGGACGGCGTTAGGCCGTAGCGTAATGGCCAACATCGAAGAGCAGATCCGCGCGATCGAGGAAGAGATCGGCAAGACCCAGTACAACAAGAATACCCAGCACCACATCGGCAAGCTGAAGGCCAAGATGGCCCGGCTGAGGGACGAGGCCGAGCTGAGGAGGTCCAAGGGTCCCAAGACCGAGGGCTACGCGGTCAAGAAGTCCGGGCACGCGACTGTCGCGCTGGTCGGCTTCCCGAGCGTCGGCAAGTCCACGCTGCTCAACAAGATCACCAACGCGACCAGCGCGGTCGCCGCATACCAGTTCACCACCCTCACGTGCGTCCCGGGCCTGATGGAGTACAGGGGGGCCAAGATCCAGGTCCTGGACCTCCCCGGGCTGATCAAGGACGCATCGAAGGGCAAGGGAAGGGGGCGTGAGGTCCTCTCCGTCGTCCGTTCGGCGGACCTCATCCTGCTGATGATCGACGTCTTCGAGACCAACGTCGACGTGCTGGTCGAGGAGCTCAGGACGGCGAACCTCCGGCTGAACGAGCGCCCTCCGGACGTGGTCCACGCGAGGAAGATGAGGGGCGGCGTCAACGTCAGCTTCACGACGAAGCAGTCGTTCCTCGACGAGGACCTCGTGAAGGAGATGTTCGCGGAGTACGGCCGCATGAACGCCGACGTGGTCATCAGGGAGAACATCAACGAGGACCAGCTCATCGACCATCTCGCCGGGAACAGGCTCTACATCCCGGCCATCATCGCGATCAACAAGACCGACCTGGTGAGCAAGGAGTACATCGCCCAGATCAAGAAGAGGTTCAACAAGTGGAAGGTCGTCCCCATATCGGCCGAGAACGAGCTCGGCATCAAGGACCTCAAGGACGCGGTCTTCGAGGCGCTCAGGTTCATACGCGTCTACCTCAAGCCCCAGGGGCGGGAGGCGGACCTGGTGGAGCCCCTGGTCATCAAGGCCGGCAGCGACATCGGGACCATATGCGACTCGGTCCACCGCGACTTCAGGCGCAACTTCAGGTACGCCCTCATATGGGGGAAGAGCGCGCGGTTCCCTGGCCAGGTGGTCGGTCTGGACCATGTGGTCGCCGACGAGGACATCGTGACCATAATCGTGCGGAGATGAGCGCGCGGAAGAATGATGAGAATCCGAGAAGGGAATTTGTGAAAGGGTTTGTGCGCGGTCCGGAGATGTTCTTCTATGGACCGTCTACGGCTTCTTCATGAGCTTCATGAAGCCGCCGCCTTCCTGTATCTCGAGGTTCTTCGAGCTAAGGATCGTCTCGAACTCTGGCCAGTCTATGACCTCGACCCTTGGGCTGCCGCCCCTGGTGAACTCGATCTCGGTCGTGCCCCGCACCTTGCCGGGCCTCAGGTTCTTCTCGGTCGCGATCTCCTTCGCCCTCTCGAGAGAGATTGGTTTCATTGGCACGTGCATCCCTCCGTGTTTTTCCTAGTCAGTCGGATCCCTTCCGACGGCAGGTGGATTGCCGTCTGACATATAAAGGTCTTTCGCTGGCTCGACAATGGCGTTATGCTGGCTATGTGCGCGCGCTCGTCGGACGACTCGTCCGCCCAGGCGCTCAGAAGACCCACAGGAGCATGACCGTGGAAACGAACAGCGTGGCCATCGTGATCGGGAACCCGACGAGCGTGAACTTCCAGAAACTGATCTCCACTCCCATCCCCTCGGCCTTCTCCGCGACGATCACATTGGCGGCCGCCCCGAGGATGGTAGCGTTGCCCGCGAGCGTGGAGCTGGCCGCCAGCGCGAGCCAGAGGTCCGTGCTCGTCAGCGGTATCAGCTCGCTCAGGAGCATGACCGCGGGGACGTTGCTCACGAGGTTCGAGAGCAGCGCAGTAAGGGCAGCGAGCCACTCGAGGCTCGGCACCTGCCCGTCCCCGAACCCGGGGAAGAACGATTCGATCTCCGAGAGCAGCCCGGAGGTCTTCACTCCCTGGAGGACCACGAAGAGGCCGACGAAGAACAGGATGATCGACCAGTCGACGCCGTTGAGCATGTCCTTCGAGCGGACATCCGACACGAGCGGGACTATGAACAGCGAGGCGACCCCTGCCAGGAACGCGATGATCGCGATGGGCGCGCCGACCACGTGGCTGAGCATGAATGTCACGAAGGTGATCGCGGTTATCGAGAGGAGGGCGTACAGGCCGATCCTCCTCTCCCTGAGCCTCCTGTACGCGGATGTCGCGACCGCGTCGCCCTTCACGATCTCCTCCTCGAAGGCCTTCCAGCCCTGGAGGAGGATCCTCCGCCTGAACTCATGGGCGGAGCCGTTCTCGATGTCCCTCCTGTGGAAGAGGTACATCATGCCGATGGCTATGACCATGCAGACGGCGGAGACGGGGAGCAGCTCGGCCGAGAAGTCGATGAACGATATCCCCGCCTTCGTAGCGATGTAGGCGTTCTGGGGGTTGCCCACCGCGGTCGCGACGCTGCCGATGTTGGCCGCGATGGCTTCCGCGATGAGGAACGGCACGGGGTTCGACTTGAGCAGCCTGCAGGTCCTGATGATTATCGGGGTGTACAGCAGGACGACCGTGTCGTTCAGCACGAGGGCGGAGAGCGCCCCAGTGACGACCATGGTCAATGCGAGGAACTGGAACTGGGTCCTCGAGTACTTGATCATCCTGAGAGAGACCCACTCGAAGAACCCGCAGAGCTCCAGGCCGGCGACGAGTATCATCATCCCGACGAGGAGCAGGACTATGTCCAGGTTGATCGCCGAGACCGCCTCGCCGGGCCCGACCACCCCGAACAGGATCATCAGCCCGGCCCCGAGCAGGGCAGCGGCCGGCCTCTCGACCTTCACCTTGGGGAAGCGCCTTATCGAGATGAGCGCGTAGGTGACGAGGAAGACTGCTAGGGCGACCCAGAGGGTATCCATCGGAGGGGTGAGAACAGAGGTCGCATATCAACTTCGCCGTCGTCGGAGAACCCCCTCGCGGCGGGTCGTCCAGCTGTGCTTAACTTGATATCGGGACAGGCTCTTCCGGGCACCATGGGAGCCGTGTCGTCCTTCGACAAGGTCAACGAGGACATGCTGTCCGAGTTCCTCTTCCTCAACCCCGAGAAGGCGACCATGCTCGGCATCCACGACCCCTACGACTACCAGATGCCCCACGGTGGGCCCGAGCACATCGAGCAGAACCTCGCGCTCCTGAAACGGTGGAGCACCCTCGCCCACAGGGCGGCGAGGCGGCAGAGCCTCTCCATCGACCAGTCCCTCTCGCTCGAGGCCCTCGACATGGCCGTCGACAGGGCGAAGTTCTACACAGATGTCTATCCGATCTGGAGGATGAACCCCGACTGTCTCTCGGCCCTCGGCCCTATGCTGCTCAAGATGGCCACGTCAGACTACGCACCCCTCTCGAAGCGGCTGGACGCGATAGCGTGGAGGCTGAGCAGGCTGGGGCACTACCTCTCGGAGTTCAGAACGCGGTTCGACAGGCACCATCCAGTGGAGGCATGGACGGACGACGCCATCGTCGCCTGCGAGCTGTTCCCGAAGTTCCTGGACAGCATAGAGATGGCGGCGAGGAAGAAGATACCAGACAGGTTCCTGACCCAACTGAAGCACAGCACGTCCCTTGCCGAGGACGCTCTGGACGACCATCTCGAGTGGCTCAGGGACATGCGGCGCAACAGCGTCCCAGAGTACGCCATGGGCACGGCCCGATTCGAGAAGCTCCTCGAGCTCAGGAGGATCGGGCTGGACAAGGCTCAGGTCCTGAGGCTCGGGGAGGCCGGATTCAAGCATTGGCGTGAGGAGATGGACAAGACGGTCCGGAGGCTGAGCCCCAAGGGGGACTTCCAGTCCGCATCGAGGCTCGTCGCCTCGCATTCGCCGCGCAGGTTCGAGGATGTCCTCAAGGCGGCGCAGGCGGAGGTGCATTCCGCCAGGGCGTTCGTCGAGTTCAAGGGGTTCGCGACGGTCCCTCCAGAGATGCCCTTCACGGTGTCCGAGACTCCGGACTTCATGGCGCCGCTGTTCCCCTACGGGAACCTCTACATGTCGACCAGGTTCGACCGCGAGCTCTCCGCCGTGTACTACTTCACCAGGCCGAAGGCCCGGAAGGACATCAAGGAGCTCTACAACCGTTCGTCTGTCGTCACCATCATGTGCCACTGCTCGTACCCTGGTCACTTCCTCCAGAGGTGCGCGTCGAGCAACAAGCCATGGATGTTCATGCTCCCGGAGTTCGCAGGGTCGGACATGCTCTCGTACGGCTGGGGGTTCGACGGAACGGAGGGATGGGCCTGCTCTGCGAACCTGATGATGTACGAGAACCGGTACAAGACAGACGACGAGGTCTACTTCCAGATCGCCGCGTCGCGCCTGATGTACCAGGTCGGGGCCTTGGTCGACGTCAAGCTCGCCTGCGGGGAGGCCACAGTCGAGGAGTACGTCGACAAGTACGCCGAGATGACGGGCATCCCCAGGTTGGCTTCGGAGAGCAACGTGAGATGGACCTCCAGGGAACCCGGAGCGACCCTCTCGTACGCGACGGGCGTGCATCAGTTCGCCGAGCTGAGGACCGAGATCTCCCG
>JALOTO010000082.1 GCA_025457845.1 Thermoplasmata archaeon
ACGTGGATGTGAAGAGGGGAGTGTTGGGAGCGGCAATCGCCGCCGTGTCACTCGTGGCCCTGCCGGTCGTCGTCTACTATCTCATCAGCTGGAGGTACGGCGCGGACCTCACCCCGTCCGGCGACCAGGCCCTGACCGCCTTCGCCGTCCTTGCGGTGATATTCGGGGCGGCGGTCGCCGTGAACGTGTTCTTCCACGGCTCCTACAAGCGTGGGACCAGGAACCGCCTGCTCCTCGGACTGTCGTCCGGGGCCCTCGTCGCCGCCTACGCGTTCGTGGTCCTCGTCCTGAGCGGATTCGAGACGGTGCTCTCGGACATCGGGCTCAGTCTGGACACCGCATATGCGGCGATGCTGGTCGCCTACGCGTCTGTCATCCTCGTGTTCCGGGCGGGCGAGGAGCACCTCGAATTAAAGAGGGGACCGTATGAGGAGCCAGCGACAGCCAAGGCCGCGCCGAGGGACGGCCCATGACGAAGACGAGGAAGCTCAGGTACCTCAGCGGGCTGAGAGCTCAGCCGCCAGAACCCGACCTTCCTGAACCTCCCCCTCCTGACGACGAGGTGATCGAACCGGTGCAGACGCAGGGTCTAGCCCCCGCTCCTGAGCCAGCCGCCACCCCATCCGTCACCCCATCCGCCCCTCCCGCGGGCGATGCCGCCGCCGAGGCCGCGGCCCCCGCCCCCGAGAAGATCGACCTCTCCTCCCCGATGGCCGAGTTCAGCCTCAGGATCGGCTCGCTCGCCGAGGCGCGCGAGTCGATGATGCTGGGATACCTCGGCATGGTCATGGCCCCGACCGTCATCCTGCTCTTCTTCATCATCCTCCTGCACGGCTCGGATTCCGAAGGGGCGGCGAGCCTGACATCGGCGATGGAGCGCATGCTCGCGGGAGTCGCCATCACGGGCATCCCGGTCATGGTCGTCTCGTGGGCCAACGGCTTCTACCCGAAGGGCTCCTACGGCAGGCTCGTCTCGGGCTCGGCCTTCGCGGTCCTCCTGGCAGTGTGGCTCGTCCTCCTCCTGCTGGCGTCGGACCTGCAGGAGGCGGTCGCGGACTACGGGCCGGTCCTCCAGCTCGACAGGGTGCTGGTCCTCGCCTGCCTGACCTCGGTCTTCTACTTCGGGCACGCCGCGAGCGAGTTCGTCGGGTGCAGGGACGCGTGGAGGAAGAGCGTCGGCGCGGAGGTCAAGGCCGCGCCCATCGACCTGGAGAGCGGGTTCCTCGACTTCGACCCCCGCATCGGGAAGCCCACGGGCGGGAGCTCCTCCGCCATGAAGGCGTACGCCATGTTCCTCGTCGTCCCCACCGTCGTGCTCGTCGTGGCCGACTGGGTCATCGGAGGGATGGACCTGGCCGCCAAGGATTTCCTCCAGGCATCCGTCGACTCGATGTTCGGCATCGTCCTCCTGTTCGGGGCCGTCATGGTCGCCTTGGACTACTTCCGCGGGTTCTACCCGAGCGGGTCCCTCGGGCGGACGATCCCCGGTCTCATGGGCGTCTCGGCCCTCTCCCTCTACGCCTGGATGGTCCTGATCGATTCGGGGATAGAGGACGCGTTCGGACGGAACCACTTCGTGATCGACATGTACGCCGTCCTCCTCCCGGTGCTGATGTACGTCATGTTCATGGCGGTCTTCGAGCTCTCCGAGCTGGCGGACAACCGCCGCGGGTGGCACAAGGGGCTCGGCGTGCCGGTCAAGCCCTGCCTCCCCGAGGAGGAGTACCGCTGCTTCCACGACTTCTGCTGCCGCTACGCCTCGTTCGTCGCCGGGGCGAAGAAGGGACGCAAGGTGCTGGACAAGTACGCCTTCCGCAGGATACTGGTCGTGATAGTCCTGGAGGCGGTGGTGGTGAGCGCATACCAGTACTCCGGCTCCGCGGATCTGAGGGACTCCATCGGGTCGATACTCAGCGACCAGACGCTCAGCAGCCACATGGACCTGGACCAGATGGTCTATGTCATGGTGCTGCTCGCTGTGGCGAACACCGCGGGGACGTTCCTCGCATGGTCGTACAGGGAAGGGTCCATGTCCCGGCTGGTCATGAGCGGGGCGGTCGCCGCCTTCGCCAGCCTGTGGGCGTACGTCTTCTGGGGCACGCTCGCGGACTCCATTGCCATGGACAGCCTCGCCCTGGCGGTCAGGGTCGTGATGGTCGCATCGATCGCCCTTGCCTGTGCGAATGCCATATGGGCGCTGCGGAAGGGGTATCTCAAGAACAGGCAGGCGTACCTGAGATGGAGGTCGACCATGCTGCTCAAGGAGGCGGGGATCGAATTGCCGCCGCAGGCCCCGGGGGCCCCAGGGCCGGCCGTCACCTGACCGACCAGCCCGACGGGCGGGCACCGACCTCGGGATCCCCACACGAAACGACGACATCTGGCTCCGACCACTCGAGAGCGGCCGACAGGGGGGAAAGGCACTTAAGCACGGTACCCGATTCGCAACCGGGGAAATGGAGGATGAAGTGCCCTTACTGCAGGGCCGAGGTCAGTCCTGAAGTCAAGTACTGCGCTGTCTGCGGCGTCCCGGTCGTCAACGTTCCCCGCAAGGCGGCGAGCACCGCGAAGGAACCCTCCGGCGAGAAGACAAAGTCCCGCATGGTCGCGGCTGCCGTCTACATCGTGATCATCGTGATCGTCCTCTCCATCCCTGCCTACATCACCATACGCACAGTCGTGAACGTGACGACCACCGCGGCCGACATATCCGTCGTCGACGCCACGATCGTGGATGACCCGTTCCACACGCCGAAGGATGGTCGCATGTTCGTCCAGCTGACGGTGACCCTCACGAACAACGGGGGGTCGACCCTCTCTCTGGGCCCGGACAACTTCCAAGTCAATACGGCCGACAGCCGCTCGTACGCCTACGCCGGGGACTACGACCACACCGTCCCGAATGCGCTGACCGCTGGATCCACGGCGACGTTCTCCATCACGTTCGAGGTCCCGACGGACAAGGATCTGACCAAGCTGGTATATCGCGCCATGATGACATCGGACTCGGTCGAGGCGACCATAGGGGCCGTGGGTCCCCTCGTCGTCAGGATGACCGTGGAGGTGAACGATGTTACGGACCTCGGAGCCTCTGAGGGGACAGAGAAGAAGGTCGTCCTGGTCGACTTCGACATGACCAACGGATACGACGAGCCTCTCAATCTTACGCTCTCGACGTTCATCCTCCGGACCTCCAGCGGCGATTTCGAGGACGTCTCGACCGAATCCATGGGTGAGTTGGCCCCGGGTGCGAGCGGGTCGTTCTCTCTCGAGTTCGAGATTCCCTTGCTGGACATACCCGAGGCGCTCATCTTCGAGAGCGGGGGGATCGAGTTGGAAGCCGCAGTCTCATGAGGGTTCCCCCGAGGAGCAACTCTGATATCACCGCACCTCTATCCTCGAGATATCAGGGAGCGTCGGGGCGCTTCCAGTGCTCAGCGGGGCGGTCGGGGAGGGTCTGGGGTCTGATCGGCAACATCCTGTGGCTGGCAATGCTGATAGGCTATTCCTTGAGTTTCGCCCACGCTATCAGGGCCTTCCTGTTCACCCGTAGAGAGACGAAGAGGATTGCGGATCAGGAGTTCATCGGCGGCTACTTCCGTGACTCTTCTCGAATCATCATGCCGGATCCAGATAAGACCGTGAATCAGGTCGCGGTCGTCGTCGCGTGCTGGCTCGGAATCTGTCTATTCATCACCTTCAACTTCGGTCCTTGGGCTGTGTTCAGCGAGGATATGGATAACATCATCAGAATCGGCTTCGCTCTGTTCTCGCTGTGCTTCCTGCCATGGGCGTTCTACGCCATCGAGTCCGGTGGCTACGATGCAGCGATCTTCTCGGACGGAGGCATCAGGATCCGACAGGTCCGCACGGGAGCAGAATCTCTGTTGTCATGGGATGATGTCAGTCTGTTCACCTATTCGACTTCGGACGGGGCGTTCTCGAGCTACCGCTTCAGGATCGGGAAGCAGCTCATGCAGGTTGGGGACAGGGGCGACGAGAACAAGGCCATGATCGACATGATCGTCAGGCATGTGCCTCGGTCGAAATGGCGCGGCGCCGAGTTGACGCGCTATCTGAAGGAGCACTTCGGGATCGAGGTCGATCCGCCGGCTGGCACCTCGTCGGACCAGAGGCGACCAAATCCCTAGTTCGCTCAGCCGTCTCGGCGACCGTACCGCGAAAGCCACTTGTCTGATGTCCTCATGGTTCGGGAATCCCATGCGATTCCCTTTATTGCCCCGTCCCAATTGCCCTAGCGATGAAGGAGGAGAAGGACAAGTACCCGTTCTACTGCAACTACTGCGGGGAACCCGTGTATCCAATCCTGCCGATGATCCGGCACATGGAGGTCGAGCACGCTGCCGAGGTCCATGCTGGCCCGGGAGAGTACGACCCTCGGCGGAAGAGGATTTCGAAGGTCATGGGCGCTGTGGGCTCTGCAACGATAGTGATCGCGGCCCTGCTACTCGTGCTTGTTGTCGGCTTGGACTTGAACCTGATAGTCCTACCGTGTATCGCGGCGGCGTCACTGCTGTATGTCGGCTGTGGCCTCTACGAGACCAAGGGGCGCAAGGCAGGGGATGAGATCCTCATGGATCTTCTTGTGGATTGCGACATATGCGGCAAGAGGATACAGTTCCGTGATCTCTCTCTTCACCTCGAAGCCACCCATCCGGAGCAGCACGCGGCTGTGAAGAAGGTCGACGACCCAATCGAATGGGCCATCATCGGCCTGATGGGCATGGGAGGTGTCGGATTCGTGATTGCGTACTCGGCTCTCTCGGTTTCAGAGGATACGCACATCGCTTTCGTCATCCTCTTTGTGGCCTCCTTGGCCGCGGTCGGAATCGGGACGGCGCTCACAGTCCTCTTCGGCGAGTTGGTGTACCGTCCCAGGACCAGACGCCTCGCCAAGGAGTGGGTCGATAGGCATCCTGGCACCAAGAGAGAATAGGTCGTTCCTCGCCGGCCAGCCACTGGCAACGCTTGTCTGCCACGCACTCCAATCACCCAGCAGGTGGTCAGGCTGAAGTGGGGAAGGTGCGGGGCGGAGGTCCCCGAGGGGAGCAGGTTCTGCAGCTCGTGCGGGAACCAGTACTTCCCGATGGTGAACAGGAAGTGCCCGGAGTGCGGGAAGAACGTCAAGTCGTCCAAGACCGAGTGCCCCCACTGCGGGAAGAGCCTCGCCTCCCAGGCATCGTCGGGTTCCGGCGGAGTCACGACCGGGGGCATCCTCTCCGACCCGATGAACCTCCTCGCCATCGCCGCCGCCATGGCGGGCGCCTACTTCATCTTCTGGGGCGCCTGGGATGCGTGGACCATCTACGAGTACGACTACGTGGACGGTTGGTGGACCGTGGATGTCATCCTGGCGTTCCTTGCGGGGTCCACTTGCCTCGCGGTGGGCGTCAAGGTGCTCTCGAGGGCGATCCGGAGGTAGCGGACGGGTCAGGCCCGGTTCGTGATGTAATCGTCCAGGCATGCGCATGTGAGCTCATCTGACAGAAATGGGGCAGCGCCCCGCATGGAGTGTTTTGGCGGGCACCGTACGGTACCCATATACCATCCAGGGACTTACCTGCGAACTTCTCATGGCGGCCGGCGCTCATAAACCCATCTCACGGATGTAGCCTGCCGCAATAGGCGCCTCATGAACGCCCGCACCCGCCTCGTCTCGACGGTTACATGTAGTGCGCATCTGGAAGACACGATGCGCTTCTGTTCGGCCGATGTATCGTCGCGCAGAGCTGTACATGGACGAGAGCGGGGACTTGGGCATGTCCCGGCGATCGTCCATGTCCATGGTCGTTGCTGCGATGTGTTCGACCGACTCGGTTTGCATGAAGCGTATCCTCAGGAGAGCCGGGCGAAGGTTCGGTCCAAGTGAGAGGCGTCTGAGCGAGCTCAAGTTCAACGAAGCTTCCGAGGATCTACGTCATTTCGTACTCAAAGGGGTCTGCAAGAGTGATGTCTGCATCTCCTGGGTCGCGGTGCGAAAGAGTCGCCTTCTCCTGGCATCCCCTGCGGACGGCGAGTCGCTCATATCCTCCATGTTCTCGGAGGCTGCACGGATGCTCAGTCCCAGCATTCCATCCAGAGATGTGATGATCGTCGTGGACCGTAGGAGGGTGAAAGACAAGACCAGAGCTGAGTTCGACAGGAGCGTCGCCTGCGGGATGTTGTCGAACCATCGCGGCTATTTCGAGCCCAAGATCAGGGTCGTCCACATGGATTCCCAGAGGTCACCGGGCCTTCAGGCCGTCGACTTCATCGCAGGAGCCATCTTCCAGATGGTGGAATGGAACGTGAGCTCGTACGCAGAAGTCATCTCTCCGAGAATCGTTGCCGGCCGCATCCTCGGATGAGTATGCAGCCCCTGGGGGGGATCTTGAGTCGACCACAGTACTGTGATCATATACCCCCCAGGATTTACCTGCGGCATTTCCATGGCCGCCTATGCACATAAACCTATCTCGCAGTTGTAGCTCCATCCAGCTTGGCTCACCGGCTCGCCTGAGCTGCTATTTCATTGGCGGTCCGTGGACAAGCCCCCTTGGGAAGTCCGTCATGGAAATGTACATCAACGCACAAACAAGTGCTTTATAGTACATTGTTGATATTGCAGACCCACCATGACCAGAAGGGATTCATTTTGGC
>JALOTO010000083.1 GCA_025457845.1 Thermoplasmata archaeon
ATATACGTCAGAGGGGACCTCGCCCCCGCGACCTGACAGTCACTTCTTCCTGGGCCTCTCCTTGTCGAAGGTCCAGAACGAGTTCATGAAGAAGTTGAACGTGCTGACTATGAAGATGGCGATGACCTGGCAGAGAAGGATGTACAGGCTGGCCCTGTCCTCGCTGAGCCCCAGCTCGGGGAGGAGGTCCTCCTTGAGGTACTTGAGAAGGATCAGGTTGAGCATCAGCCCGTCGACGCTGACCCACAGGAACTGCGGGTACTGGACCCTCAGCTTGCCCTTGGACCTGAAGTTCCACCACCTGTTCCAGATGAAGTTGTTCGTGTCGGCTATGATGAACGCCACGACGGCCGCCCAAAGGTAGTGCACGACGAAGATCTCGACGCCGACCCACAGGACGGCGAGGTTGATGAGCGTCCCGACCCCGCCTATGAGCGCGAACTTGATGTACTTCGCCAGCCACGGCTTCTTGTACTCGTAGAGGCGGATGCAGTGGTCGATGTAGTTCATGGTCACCTTCGCCCCGAGCTTGCTCTTCCCGACCTTGCGGTCCGCGAAGGTGATGGGGACCTCCTCGACCCTGGAGACCTTGCCCTTGACCAGTATCTCGAGGGCGATCTTGTATCCCACGGGGTCCAGCTCGACGCCTTCGACGACCGACCTCTTGAGCGCGATGAACCCGGACATGGGGTCCTTGACCTTGGTCAGCCACCTCGCCAGGAGCGTCGCACTCTTCGAGATTATCCTCCTGTGGATGGGCCATTTCTCCACCTTGCCACCGGGGATGTACCTGCTGCCGATAACCATGTCTGCGCCCGCGGATATCTTGGCGACCATCTCCGGGAGCTTCTCCGGGGGATGGCTGAGGTCCGCGTCCATGACGACCAGTATGTCGCTGCTCGCCGCCTTGAAGCCGTCCAGGACGGCAGTGGAGAGGCCGAGCTTGCCCGGCCTGTGGACGACCTTGACGTTGTACCGCTTGCCGAGCTCCTCGGCGAAGGCGCCCGTCCCGTCGGGGCTGTTGTCATCGACGACGACGGTCTCGACCTCGATGCCAGCGCCCGCGCAGGCGTCGTTGGTCCTGCGGAGGAGCTCCTCGAGGTTGTCCTTCTCGTTGTAGGTCGGGACGACTACTGAGATCGTGGCGTCTCACCCCTGAGGCGAACCCTCCGCCTGTAGATATATGATGCGATGATGCTCAGCACCAGGACGACGGCCACCGCGATTATGGCGACCCACGGTGCCAGCTCCGCGCGGAGGTTAGCCAGGCCAGGGTCACGACGACGGCGGCCTTGGCGACCGATCCGACGAAGATGTAGGCCGCGCACTTCCTGAGATCCCACTTGTTCACGGCCATGAACGCGCCCGTGTAGGGCACGACGGGGGCTATCCTGTTGAGAAGGAGGAGCCTCTCGTCGTGCACGACCAGGAAGTCCGTGTACCGCGTCATGACGTCCTTGATTCGCTTCGGGAGCTTCGCCGCCCTGACCATGTAGTAGAGCGCGAAGTTGGCTACCAGGCTCCCGACTCCCGCCGTCAGGATGAGCGCGACCGCCCATCCCAGGGAAGGGTCCGCACCGAAGATGAAGACCGTCCAGACCTCGGGGACGATGGGGAACACGATGCCGTCGAAGGCGATGATGGCTATGAGTGCCATGATCATGCCCGGGTCGCCCCGCCGATCACGAGATGGGCCTCCCCTCGGCTAGCTCCTCGTACATCCTCTTGAGCATGGCGGCGCACTTGACTATGTCCTGCTCCTCGGCCAGGAGCTTGGCCCCCTGGACCATCCTCGCCCGCACGGCCTGGTCGTCTATGAGGGACCTGAGCTTGGCCTGGAAGTCGTCGTCGCCCTTCGCCTTCAGGCAGTGCCTGCCATCTGCGACCCAGTCCTCGTAGACAGGGATGTCCCTGATGAGGAGCGGGCAGCCGCAGCTGGCCGCCTCGAGCATGACGTTCCCGTAGCTCTCGGCCCTCGTGGGGAAGACGAACACGTCGGCGGCGGAGTAGACGCCGACTATCTCCTCGAAGGGGACGTGCCCCGGGAAGAGGACGTTGCCCTTGTCGGTCGTGTCCAGGGCGTCCTGGAGCATGGGCTCGGACTCGCCGACCCAGACGAACTTGATGTCGGGCCGGTCGGAGAAGCCGGAGGCCATCTTCACGAAGGTGTCGACCCCCTTCCTCGGTATCCTGAGGCCGACGCTGAGGACCAGCGTGTCCTTCTCGCCGACTCCCCACCTCCTCCTGAACTCGGCCCCCCTTGCCCCGTCCCGCTTGAAGACCTCGCGGTTGATGCCGTTGGGGACGGTCTTGAACGGCCCCTTGACGCCGTCCCTGGCCAGGGCCTTCGCGACATAGGGCGTCGCCCCGAGGACCACGTCCCCGAGGTTGTAGAACAGGACAGAGTAGAACTTGACGAACGGGTATGCCAGGTCGCCGCCCTTGAACCCGCCCTTGACCAGCTCGGGCAGGTGCCTGCCGTGGACGACCAGGGGCTTCCCGGAGAGATGGCGCTTGAGCGCCCACCAGAAGGAGTTGGGGAGCTGGCTGTGGACGTGGAGCACGTCGTACTCGCCCTCGGGCTCGTTGAAGCGGACCTTGCATCCCTGCCTCTCCAGTTCGCGGGCGACCATGGGGGCGTTCGTGCCCATGCCGCCCGGGTTCTTGTACTGGATGAGCCCCTTGTAGCTCTCGAGCTCGGTCAACCAGCATACGGAGACCATGTGAGTCCTTCCTCGTCCCGGCCGCGTGAAGATAAGACTGCACGGATAAATATGTAACCCAGGGCTCCTCCAGAGGGGCCCGGAAGTTAACGCCGAGAAAGGTTAAATACGGACCCAGGTGTTCGGCGGCTCGTGGAGCGCCGGACCATGGCCGAGACAGCGTTCATATTCGCAGTGGCAACCTTCGTGTTCTGGGGGACGACCAACTTCCTGATCGCCTACGGCGAGAAGAAGATGGGGATAGACCCGACCCTCTTCACGGCGGTGATGTGGATCACCATCGGCGCCCTGGGTGCCGTGCTCCTCGCGTACCTGTACCTCACGGGAAAGCTGGGTTCGCTCGACTCGAACCTCGTCTACCCCGTGGCGGCGGGGGCGTTCCTCGGGATCGGCATACTGTTCTTCGCCTACGCGCTGTCGCACGTGGGCCAGGCGACCGGAATGACAGCCGCGATAGCCACCTCGAACGCCGTGTTCACGACCGTCCTGGCGATGGTCTTCATGAAGGAGCAGCTGGACCTCAAGCAGTGGATAGGCATCGGGACCGTCGTCCTGGGCATAGTCATACTGCGGATCTAGGCGCAGGTCAGCTCTGACCTCTGGTAGACCTTCTTGCCGTCCTTGAGCACGGTCTCGCAGAGGTTCGTGCCGAACCGGTACGGGATGTGCGCGAACGTCGGCACGTCCATGACAAGTATGTCTGCCCTCTTGCCGCGCTCGAGCGAGCCTACCTTCTTCTCCAGGCCCAGGGCGGCGGCCGCGTTGATGGTGGCGGCGGAGATGGCCTCCGCGGGGGTCATCGCCTGGTGGTAGCACGCGAGGCTCATGGTGAACTGCATCGACTCGTTCCAGCAGTTGGGGTTGAGGTCCGTGCCGAGCGCGACGGGGACGCCCAGGTCTATGAGCCTCCGGCCGTCCGCGAACTCGCCCTTCATCGAAGTGTACGGCGTGCCCGGGAGAGTGACTCCCACGACGTCCTTCCTCGCCATGGCGACTATCCCGTCGTCCGAGGGCTTGGCCAGGTGGTCGGCCGACGTGCAGCCGAGCTCGGCCGCGAGCTCCGCCCCGCCCGTGGTGTGGAACTCCTCCGCGTGGATCTTGAGCTTCATCCCGTGGAACTTGGCCGCCAGCAGCACCTTCCTCGACTGCTCGACCGTGAAGACGCCCTTCTCGCAGAAGACGTCGCAGAACTCGGCCAGCTTCCTCTGCCCGACCTCGTAGAGGACCTCGTCCGTGATGAACTGGATGTACTCGTCCGCCCGCCCCTCGAACTCCGGCGGGACGGCGTGGGCCCCCATGAACGTGGGCACGACGTCGGCCGGATGGTCCTCGCCGAGCTTCTTCGCGACCTCGAGCATGCGTATCTCGGTCGCCTTGTCAAGGCCATAGCCGGACTTGGCCTCCACGGTGGTGGTCCCGTGGGCGATCATGGACCTGAGCCTCTTGGCCGACTGGGCGTACAGGTCGGCCGAGGACGCGGCCCTCGTGTCCCTGACGGTCCTGTGTATGCCGCCGCCGTCCTGGAGTATCTCCATGTAGGTCTTGCCCCGGACCTTCATCTCGATCTCGAACTCCCTGGAGCCCGCGTAGACCAGGTGGGTGTGCGGGTCGACCAGGCCGGGCATGACGACCTTCCGCGACGCGTCGATCCTCTCGACCCCGGCCGCGTCGAACTCCTTCCTTATGGCCTCGGTGGTCCCGACGGCCGAGATGACCCCGCCCTCGATGGCCACGGCCCCGTCGAGTATGATGGCGAGGTCCGACATCTCCTGCCTGACCCTGGCCATCCTGGGGCCCTTGAGCGTGAGGAGCTCGGCCGCGTTGAGCACTAGGAGGGTGTCCGTCATCTGCACTTCCCGTCCGCCGGTAATCATGGTGGTCCGCTATAAACGCAGCGCGGGCCTACACCCGCTTCCCGAGGAGCTCGTTGACGACGTACTGGAAGGTGTCCTGGGGGTTGAGCAGGGACCTGAAGTACCTGTAGTCGGAGGCCTCCAGCTCGCCCATGACGTAGGCGGTGACGCCGTAGACGAGGACCCCCACCACCGCGAGGAGGACGAGGGCCAGCCAGTCGACGGCGGGGACGAAGAGCCAGTCTACGACGTACATCGCGCCCATCATGGTGATGGCGCTCAGGAGGTGCCTGAACGACCTCGGCCCCGGGAGTATCTTCCCGGTGCTCCATGCCATGTACCTCAGGACGAAGAAGTAGTAGGTGGATGTCACGAGAAGGGCGACGGCCGCCCCCCTGCCGCCCATCCCGAGCATATCCACTCCGAGGAGCCGGTCAGGGACGGTCACGAGCATGACGGCGAACTGGATGGCGATCCCGACTATGCCAATCTCGAAGAGCGTGCGGGGCTTCCCGACGCCCACGATGACGGACCTGAGGGGCAGGACGAGGGCTACGACCGCGCTCGACAGGACCAGGATGTCCATGGTCCTGACGGCCTGCACGAACTCGTCCCCGAGGAAGACCCGGAGTATGTCGCCTCCGTAGAACAGGTAGAAAGCGGCGGTCGGTATGACTATGAGCGACACGTACCTCTCGGCTTGGTTGACTACATCCCAGCTTGCCGCGACGTCCTTCCTTATGAAGTAGGTCGTTACGGACGGGAGGATCAGGGTCGCGACCGACAGGGAGAAGACGCTGACGAACACGGCCATCTTCTGGACCCCGAAGTACAGGCCGAGCTCCGTCTCCCCGCAGAAGTAGCCTACGACGACCTTGTCGAGGTAGAGGTCCAGGACTATGATCATCGAAATGACGAAGACCGGGACCAGGGAGACGATGTACCCTCGGATGATGGAGGCGTTAGGCATGGAGATGCGGTACTTGCTCATCAGCATGGCTATGAGGAGCATGGAGCAGACCATCCCTGCCGCGTAGGCGGACGCGAGGAGGGCGGGGGCGTCGGAGGTCTGCCCCCAGCCGCTGGTGGCTATGTACACGATGAACGAGACGCGGACCAGGAGCTCCAGGAGAGAGGGGACGTACACCTTGGCGTACGCGTCGAGGGCGTCGAAGGTGTGGGTCGCGATCTGGCTTATTCCCAGGAGTATGTAGTAGACGAGGAAGATGTACATCGAGTCTATGAGCGCCTCGGCCGGGCCTGTGTCCGTTGTCATCTCGCCGCCGACGAGGCCGTCCTTCCAGAGCTCGATGAGTATGAAGGTGACTATGCCGAACACGCCGACGAGGACCAGCCGTATCGCGGCGTACGCCCCGATGCACCTGCCGACGTCATGGCAGGTCCTGATGTGCATGGCGTGGACGGAGCCGACGCCGAAGTCGGACAGGAAGCTCAGCATGCCAATGATGACCATGGCGTAGCCGAGGGTGCCGAGCGTGGACGGCCCGAGGTTCTGAGCTATGAAGACGAGCGCCGTGGTCCCCAGGATGGCCCCCAGCACGCCGTTCGCGACAGAGAGGGCGGCCTTGGGACTCATGAGCCTGCTGCTCGTCCCCTCCTGCGGGCCCTCCTGGTCGGGCATCGGACCTAAAGATATTGACTAAAATATAAAAACTGTGGTCATAGAACGGCTCAGAGCCTGCCCATGAAGTCCTTCACGATGTCCAGGCCCTTGGCGATGTTCTCCCTGGAGTTCGCGTAGGAGAACCTCAGGTGCCCCTCGCCCTTGGATCCGAACGCGCCGCCGGGGGCGCAGATGACCCCTTTCTTCAGGATCTTCATGGCCAGCTCCTCGGACTGGATGTCCTGGGAGTACCTCGGGAAGGCGTAGAAGGCGCCGTGCGGCCTGGGAGTGGTGAAGGACGGTATCTCGGAGAGCTTCTTCAGGGCAAGGTCGCGCCTGTGCCTGAACTCGTCCAGCATCGCGGCCCCGAACTCGTCCTGGATCTTCATCCCCTCGAGTACCGCGTACTGGGTCGCGGTCGGGGGGCAGGCGAGGGTGTAGTACTGCACCTTCGCCAGCTGCTGGACTATCTCCTTGGAGGTGGCGACGTACCCGATCCTCCAGCCGGTTGCAGCGAGGGACTTGGAGAACGAGTTGACTATGATCGTGTCGTCGTGGAACTTGGCGAACGAGAGGTGCTCGCCCTCGTAGACGAACCCGTCGTACACCTCGTCGGAGAGGATGTACAGCTTGTGGTCCTTGGCTATGTCGCTCAGGGCCTTGACCGTCTCCCTGGAGAAGACGCATCCCGTCGGGTTGGACGGGCTGTTGACTATGATGGCCTTGGTCCTGGGGGTGATGGCCTCCTTGACCCTCTCGATGTCGAGGTCGAAGCCCTTGGCCTCGTCGAGCTCGTACTCGACGGGCTTCCCGCCGGCCAGAGCGACGTCCGGCCCGTAGACTATGAACCCCGGGTTCGGCACGAGCGCCTCGTCCCCCTCCCCGAGGATGGTCTCGCAGGCGATCCTCATGCCCTCGGTGGCGCCCGCGGTGATGATGATGTTCTCACATGAGACGTCCCGTCTCTGCCTCCGCAGGCTCTCCGCGACGGCCTTCCTGAGCTCCTTGATGCCCGCGCTGGGTCCGTACTTGTTGTACCCGGCGTCGAGCGCCCTCTTGAACGCCTCCACCATCTCCTTCGGCGGCTGGAGGTCAGGCTCGCCTAGCCCGAGGTTGATGGAGCCAGGGGGTGCCGCCTCGAACAGCTTCCTTATCCCCGAGACCTTCAGCGATGCCACTCGCGGTGGGAACATCTGCCCTTATGATGCCCACTTTCGTACATTAAGGGTTCGGGAGTACAGGCAGGGCCATCGAACCGTGCTAGCAGAGAACATGTGCTGGAAGGGCACGTCGCGGAGACCAGCGAGGCCAGACGATGCGGGTGATGCGATAGGCTTCTCTAGCGGCGCGGGGATACCCCCTTCGGGCGGGGAGAGACCAGAGGGGAGAAGTGGGGCTCTCCTCCTTGCGGGGGAAGTAGGGTGAGAAGAACAGCAAGCATAGGTATCGTGCTAGCCGTTGCACTTTGTGCGCTGATGGCCCAGCCGGTCGTGCCCGGGACGGACGCGGCCGCCGAGGCCACCGATTCTGAGGTCGAGGACGGGCCCAAGGCGTGGACCGTCGCCATGTACTGGGACGCGGACAACGACCTGGACGGGCTGACGGCCACGTTCGTCGACATGTGGGTCGCGCACCTCACGAACACGGAGGATGTGGCGATGGCGGTCTACATCGACGGGCTGTACACGCCGGCCAACATCAGCACCTACACGGAGGAGGGGTGGGTCGAGAGGGAGGCGCTCGGGGAGATGAACACATCGGACCCAGCGACCCTGCAGCACTTCCTCGAGTTCGTGTTCACAGAACCCACGATCGCGGCGGAGAACTACTGCCTGGTCGTCCAGGACCATGGGCTCGACTACCTCGGCCTGTGCGTGGACGAGAGCGAGCCGAGCAGGCCGTTCATGAGCGTGGACGGGTTCGC